>NZ_RCNW01000101.1:0-6994 GCF_004307605.1 Pseudomonas sp. Sample_24 | reverse complement strand
TCGACAGCAACCGTGTAGCCAGCAAACTGCTCAACTTCGAAGCCCAGCGCTAGGCCACGGGCCGGCGCGAGGCTTTTGGACGCTTAAAACCCAAGGCCAGCCATGCACGACACTAATTTACTGCAACTGATCACCGACGATTTTGCTCCAGCGCAACAATTGCTGGAGTTACTGCGCACTGAATCCCTTGCCTTGCATGGTCGCGACATGGTCCTGCTTGAAGGCATCCTGGCGCAGAAGCAGGCATTGATCATTCTGCTGGAACAGCATGGCCGCAAGCGCAGCGAAATTCTCGCCAGTCTCAATTTGCCAACCAACCGTAGCGGCCTTGAGCAGTTGGCCAGCCAGTCCAGCGTTGGCGAAGCATTGCTTTCTCAAAGCGATGTCCTCACCGATCTTCTATCCCAATGCCAGGCCGCCAATGCCAACAACGGTCAGTCGATCGTCGTCCAGCAGGTTGCCACGGCCACCCAGCTGAAAATCCTTACCGGCGGCGAACCTCCAGCGCTCTACGATGCCAGCGGAACATTTTCCAAGCTTGTGAAACCGCGTCCGCTCAGTCAGGCTTGACCTGTCGATGAGCGCGCTCTATCAAGACGCGAAACATGCTGGCAAAATGCTGGCTAGCCGTAGTCAAAATTTGTCTGGAGATTGATTAACCGTGTCCAATGCCTTAAATGCGGAAGATGCTCCGCAGCCACCCAAGGTGCTCAGCACGCCCCTGGAAATCTCCGGCAACCTGCGCCAACTGCAAGAAAGTCATGACCCGCTGATCATCACGTTCCATGAGCGCAGCCAGCGCTTCCAGAGCTATCTGGTGGACATCGACCGTGAAAGCAACATGATTGCCCTGGACGAAATGATTCCCCGTGACGGCGAACGCTTTCTGCTGGCTGGCGAACCCTTCAAGGTTGAAGGCTTTCACGACGGCGTGCGCATCGCCTGGGAAAGCAATGGCCCGCTGACCATCGACGAATCCGGTGGCGGTCGTTGCTACCGCGGCACTCTGCCTGATGAAGTGGTCTACCACCAGCGTCGCAATGCCTTTCGCGCGGCATTGAAGCTGGCACAACTGGTCAACGTCGACCTGGACGGTGAAAAACTCAAGGCGGCCATCAACGGCAAGCTGCTGGACATTTCCGCCACCGGCTGCAAGCTGCGCTTTGACGGAGACATCACAGGGAGCCTGCAACTGGGCCAGGTCTATGACCGTTTCTCGGCTGCCCTGCCCTTCGGCAAAATGACTGCGCCGGTCGAACTGCGCTACCTGCACTTCGAAGAAAGAATCTCCACGACCTTCGCCGGCGTACGCTTCCATAACATGAGCGGGCTGGTGCAACGGCAAGTCGAGCGCTTTGTCTATCAGCTGCAACGCGAAGCACGGCGCTTCGACAAAGACGATTTCTGACAGGACACAACCATAAAAAAACGGGCAGCCCCTTGCGGTGACTGCCCGTTTTTTTTGGCTGAATGTTAAGGCCTGGCTTCAGTGAAACTCTGTTCCCTGCCCTCATCCGGATCTTCTGGCGGGGCATCGGCCGGTGGCACCGATTCGGTCGTCGGCTCGGGCGGAATCGGATTCTGCATTTGATCCTGCACGACTTGCTCATCAACACGCGGATCGAGGCAGGCCACCAGCGGTGAACTTGTCATGTTGTCCGGCATTGCCACGTGATGCAGCGGCGCATCTTCCACTTGATGCAAATTGGTGACCGCTTTCGGACGAATACGCCACACCAGCACCAGCGCAAAGAAACTGAAAAATGCATAAAGCATTTGGCTGCCGAACAGCTTCATCAGCACGCCTGCAACCAGGGGTCCGATACTCGCGCCAACACCGTAGGTCACCAGCAACATCGCCGTCAGGGACACCCGGCGATCACCTTCGACGTGGTCATTGGAGAACGCGACTGCCAATGGGTACAAGCAGAACTGCACCAGCGAACAGACAAAACCGGCGACAAACAGAATCTCCAGCGGCACCTGCGGCAAAATCGCCAGAGGCAGTGCAGCCAGTGCCAGACAAAACGCGAAACTGCGGATCAACAGCGCCCGGTCATAGCGATCGGATAACCAGCCCAATGGCCACTGCACCAACAACCCGGCAAAAATGCAGCTACCCATGAACAGACCCACCTGCTCGGTGGACAACCCTTGCTGCGAGGCATACAACGGGGCCAGACCGTAGAACGAACCTACGATCAAGCCCGCCCCCAGTACCGTACTCAAGGATTGCGGCACGCGTTTGATAAAGAACCGGGGTTCCATCGGTGCAGGATGCAAAGGCGCAGGGTGAATGCGTCGCGTCAGAGCCACTGGCACAAGACACAATGTGAAGCACAACGCTACCAGCATCAGCAGCTCAAGCCCGAGCCCCGGGTGCATGACCAGAATCAGCTGACCGAGCACCAACCCAAGGTAAGAGGCGATCATGTAGCCGCTGAACACGAGCCCGCGCTGCTTGGCCTCGGCCTGCTCATTGAGCCAGCTTTCAATGACCATGTACTGACACATCATGCCCAGGCCGACGATCACCCGCAGGAACAGCCACGCGGGCAGCCAGTTGACCAGACCATGACCCAGCACCGCCGCACCGACGATCCCGGCACAGGCTGAATAGGCTCGAATATGTCCGACCCGGGCAATCAGCCGATGGCCGATCTTGCCGCCCAGCACCAGGCCGAAATAGTTGGCAGCCATCAGCGCACCGACCCAAAGACTGTCGACATGATCGGCAGCCAGGCGCAATGCCAGGTAAGTACTCAACAGGCCTGAGCCGATCAACATCATCAGCGAGGCGAAATACAGCGCTCGAAAGGATTTCCAGATTTGGCGCATCGGCGTTCCGAGCGGCTCCTTGCAGTAAATACCGGGCGGTCAGAACGACAGCCCGGCAGCAGCGATACGTCAGGCCTGGGCGGCCAGCACACGACGCTCCCAGGGAGTGATTTCATCAAAGAAGCTGGTCAACTCCATGGTCTTCGAAGCGATGTAGCCTTCGATGAACTCCTTGCCGAACAGTTCCTTCGCCAAGTGACTACGCTTCAGACGTTCGAGAGCTGCATGCAAGGTACACGGCAATGAAAGATTATCCGGTACTTCGAATTCACCCTGGATCGGCTCGCTCGGCTCAAGTTTGTGTTCAATGCCATGCAACCCCGCTGCAAGGCTGGCGGCAATCGCCAGATAAGGGTTGGCGTCAGCTCCGGGCAAGCGGTTTTCAACCCGACGAGCAGCAGGTGAACTGGCCGGAATGCGCAAACCCGCTGCCCGGTTGTCATGGGACCAGCAAGCATTGTTCGGCGATGCAAACGGATGGCACAAGCGCTGGTACGAATTGACGTTCGGTGCAAACAACGCTGTGAAATCCGCCATGCCCGCTTGTTGCCCGGCAATGAATTGCCGAAAGATCGCCGTCGGTTGCCCCGCATCATCACTGAACACGTTCCGCCCGGTGTCGATTTCGACAATGCTCTGGTGAATATGCATCGAACTGCCGGGGGTATGCGCCAGAGGTTTGGCCATGCAGACCACCGTCAGATGGTGCTTGAGCGCAACTTCCTTGAGCAGATGCTTGAACAGGAAAGTCTGGTCCGCCAACAACAGCGGATCACCGTGCAGCAGGTTGATCTCGAACTGGCTGACACCCATCTCATGCATGAACGTATCGCGCGGCAACCCCAGCGCCGCCATGCACTCATACACCTCGTTGAAAAACGGCCGCAAGCCGCTGTTGGAACTCACACTGAATGCCGAATGACCGTCTTCGCGACGACCATCCAGGCCCACCGGCGGTTGGAACGGCTGCCCAGGGTCGGGGTTGGGGGCGAAGACAAAGAATTCGAGTTCGGTCGCCACCACCGGCGCCAGGCCAAGCTCGGAGTAACGCGCGATAACAGCCTTGAGTTGACCGCGAGTCGACAGGTTGGAGCTTTCCCCGGTCAGCTCATCCGCATCACAGATGGCCAACGCACGCGGCTGCTTGCTCCAGGGTAAACGGTGGATCTGCCTCGCATCTGGAACGAGCGCAAGGTCACCGTCATCGCTGCCATAAAATCGTGCTGGCGGATATCCGCCCATGATGCATTGCAACAGTACGCCCCGCGCCAACTGCAGACGCCGCCCCTCGAGGAAACCGTCCGCGGTCATCACTTTGCCCCGCGGTACGCCATTCAGATCCGGCGTAACACATTCAATCTCGTCAATGCCCGTCAATCGCTGCGCGAGTGAGGCCAGGCCATCGGTTGTCATGACGCAATCCTTGTTATTGTGCGAGCCGCGAACGGCGACCCGTACAAAATAGGCTTCACGTGTTCGGAATATCAAGCAACGCCCAACAAAAAGCTTTGCGGCAGAAAAAATCAGGGCAAATAAATATTGAACACACCGCCACCCAATGGGCCGCCGTTGCCGATTTCGGTACGCCCGCCGACACCATTGCGCTGATGCAAAGCCGCAATCCGGCCGGCGAAATACAATCCAAGGCCCGTACTGCCACTGCTCTGATTGATGCCCTGTACGTAATCCGCCTGACGTTCAATCATCTCTTCAGGATAACCGTCACCATCGTCGTTGACCGTCAGTACCAGTTGCCCCGCCTCGTCGCTGACACTGACCAGAACCGCATGACGCGCATAACGAATGGCATTGTTGATCCCATTGGCCAGTACTGAAGCGATCAATTCACGGTCGAAGAAACCCAATGGGCTCAGGGGATCGACTTCAAACGTCGCGGCGATACCACGACTGACGAACACATCCTGATGACACGCCAGCTGCGCTTCGATGAAGTCATCCAGTTCGTGGTAGGCCGGTTGCAAGGGCATCTGGTTGACGCCCAGCTTGTACAAGCCCAGCAGCTGCACGAGCATACCGTTGAGGTGAGCGAACTCGAACTCGATCACCCCTTGTTCCGGTGTATGCCGCGTCGGCTCTGGCAATCCCGCCAGCCATTGACTGTGGGCCTGCATCAACATGGCCAACGAGTTTTTCATGTCGTGCACGGTGGACGCGATCACGGTAGAGAAATCGAGGGATTGCGAGTTGTCGTTCATTCGCCAAACGCCTTGCTTTTGAGCTTCTGATATCGCGGATAACGAGCGTCGGAGTCGGGCATCAATCCAACCATCTTCAGGCAAGTGCGACATTCTTCGAGTTCGGCCGACGCCACAGCGGTATCAGTGCCATGCAGCAGCGCCTGTGCCAGGTTCAGCGCGATACTGATGTTCTTCGGCTGCAGCGCCAGGGCCTTACGAAACACCTCACGGGCTTCCACCAGATTGCCAGTCTTGTACACGCGTACGCCCTGACGATTAAGGTCGGCAGCCGCGTTACCGGAATTGAGAATTGTCGGGTCATCGGTCAGCTTGGCGATGCCCTTCATGACCGTTGGGTCGTCACCGTAGATCTCTGCGCAGTTTTTCAACATCGACGCCCCTGCGCTGGCTTGACCGAGCATTTGCAACTGCTTGGCAACCAGCAACGCCGCCTCGGCACTCATGAATTGCTCCATGCCATCAAGGCGCATCATCGCCTGCTCCGTGAGCTTTTCCGCGGTTTCGGCATCATTGAGTAACAGGCTGGTCGCCTTCATCAGCCGTGCACGGATTTGCAGGCCTGGGTCGGACGGGTTCTCCTTGGCCACGGCACTTAGCGTTGTGTTGATTTCCAGTCGGGTACGAGTATCCAGACCTTTTTCGCTACCTTTGCTGATCAAGGCATGGGCCAGCCCGAGGTTACTTTCCGCATCCTTGAAGCGGGACTGCGCACCCTGAGCAACAGCCTGGCGATAGGCTTTGGAGGCCGTATCAAAATCTTCGTTGGTCATGGCCAGCTTGCCTAACTGCGCTTGGCGGCGGACGGCCAAAGGCGAGAGGCGGATGGCTTCTTCCAGTACTTTCTGGGCAGCCCTGGTGTCGCCTTCGGCGACCAATACATCGGCCATGCCATCATAAAGTGCCGGCATCATTGGAAACACTTTCAATGCTTTCTCGTAGACACCTTTGGCCTGTGCTACCTGACCACGCTTGAACAGCAACTTGCCAAGCCCGGCGAACGCCCAAGGCAAAGGTCGGTCCGCAATGATGCTGTCGTAGAGCCGCTCCAGCGCCTCATTCTGATTGAGGTCACGCAGCGCATCGGCGCGGTAACGCAGACATAACGGCGAATAGCGAATGTCCTGCTTGCACAGGGCGATGCAAGCGTTAAGCACTTCAACCGGTTTACCACGGTCGAGCGCCTGAAGAATGGGCTTGAGTAACGTCTTGCGCTGCTCAAGGCGCTCCAGGCGTTGGGCCAGGCCGGAACGGTTGAAGGGCTTGGTCAGGTAAGCATCGGGTTCGTGTTCCAACGCGCTGAGTACCATGGCCTGACTGGTCTCGGCGGTGACCATGACGAACACGCTTTCATGGCTGATCAGCTTCTCGATCATCAGGTCTTCGAGCACTTGCTGACCATTCTTCTTGCCATCGCCCAGATGAAAATCCTGCAAGATGAAATCGTAGGATTTCTGCGAACACATTTTCAGCGCCTGTTCGCCAGTGTCCGCTGTGTCCACATCCTTGACACCCAACTCCCGCAACATGGACCTGACGGAACTGCGGAAATCCGAGAAATCATCGACGATCAGAAAACTCTTTTGGTGATACGACAGCATCGAAGATTTCCAGGCAGATTAAGAAGAAAAGCCGAAAGACAAACACACAAAGAAGATCAACTGCACGACCCTCATGGCGCGCAGATGATAGCCAGTAGCCACAACCTATCAAGCGTTTTCTCTTGAACTGCAAATACAATGAAAGAGTGAGAAGTGAAGATCGCTTGACCTTAAGGTTATCGGCCAGTGATAGCGTTCCCTTGAAGGCTCATTAACGATGCGGCACAAAAAAGGGATGCCCCATCGGAGACATCCCTTTTTTGGTCCTACGGTGCTTTTCTCCAGACAAAACAAAACCCCAACTGCTTTCGCAATTGGGGTTTCGGAATTTAATCTTGA
>NZ_RCNW01000270.1:0-1105 GCF_004307605.1 Pseudomonas sp. Sample_24 | reverse complement strand
GGCAGACGAACGGTCTGCCACAACTAATTACGTATCTCGCCTTTACCTCCCGAATTCCCAACTATCCTTAAGCGCAGGCCATCCAAAACAGGGGAGAGCCGGTACACCGGCGCGCGGATCATCGGGAGTAGCTTTCGCAGTCGTCAGCTGTGAAAGAGTTCTGGGGGGTAAACAGCGACCGCCTGTTCAATTGCTGCCAGCATCGACTGAGTGATCCGGCGTCGGCTCCACGTATCGAGCGAGGTGACGTCATGAGTATCTTTAGCCACTTCCAACAACGTTTCGAGTCCACACGCCAGGAAGAACTCTCGCTGCAAGAGTATCTCGAACTGTGCAAGAAGGACCGTAGCGCCTACGTTTCCGCTGCCGAGCGTCTGCTCCTGGCCATCGGTGAACCGGAGCTGCTCGACACCTCGACCAACTCGAGACTGTCGCGAATCTTCTCCAACAAGGTGATCCGCCGCTATCCGGCCTTTGAAGACTTCCACGGGATGGAAGAATGCATCGACCAGATCGTGTCGTATTTCCGCCATGCCGCCCAAGGCCTGGAAGAGAAGAAACAAATCCTCTACCTGCTCGGTCCCGTTGGTGGCGGTAAATCGTCCCTGGCCGAGAAGCTCAAGCAACTGATGGAAAAAGTGCCCTTCTACGCCATCAAGGGCTCACCGGTTTTCGAATCGCCGCTGGGGCTGTTCAACTCCACTGAAGATGGGGCAATCCTCGAAGAGGACTTCGGGATTCCACGGCGCTACCTCAACACCATCATGTCGCCATGGGCGACAAAACGCCTGGCAGAGTTTGGCGGCGACATAAGCCAGTTCCGCGTGGTGAAACTCTATCCATCGATCCTTAACCAGATCGCCGTCGCCAAAACCGAACCGGGCGACGAAAACAACCAGGACATCTCCGCACTGGTGGGCAAGGTTGATATTCGCAAACTGGAAGAATTCCCGCAGAACGATGCCGACGCCTACAGCTACTCGGGTGCGCTGTGCCGGGCCAACCAGGGCCTGATGGAATTCGTCGAAATGTTCAAGGCGCCGATCAAGGTGCTGCACCCATTGCTGACCGCCACTCAGGAAGGCAACTACAACAGTACCGAAGG
>NZ_RCNW01000155.1:0-7010 GCF_004307605.1 Pseudomonas sp. Sample_24 | reverse complement strand
TGTCTGGCTATGGCAAGGACATGTCGATGTATGGGCTCGAGGATTACACCGTCGTACGGCATGTGATGTTCAAGCATTAAAAGCATCGCGAGCAAGCTTTGCTCCTACAGGATTGATGTCGTTGGCAGAATGGGTGCACGCCACAAAACCCGTAGGAGCATGGCTTGCCCGCGATGGCGTCACCGCAATCTCAGGGAAGAAACCGACACCAGGCAGCACCAGGCGCCACACCAAAGAAGTCAAAACAATAACCACCGATCCGGGCGGCGCCTCCATGGCACCGCCACGGCCTCGGACATCCGAAATCTGCCGATTTCCCGGAGCAAACACACATGAGTGCATCACCCGATCTCTCTGCAGCCATTGCCGACAGCGATGCCGAGCAACTGCGCAAACTGGGGTACACCTCCAACTTCAACCGCAGCATGAGCCTGTGGGAAAACTTCGCCCTGGGCTTCACTTATCTCTCGCCGGTGGTAGGGGTCTATACCCTCTTCGGCTTGTGCCTCGCCGCTGGCGGGCCACCAATGTTCTGGGCTTATTTGCTGGTCGGTTGCGGCCAGTTGCTAGTGTGCCTGATCTTCGGTGAAGTGGTTTCGCAGTTTCCGATTTCCGGTGGCGTGTACCCGTGGGCTCGTCGCCTGGTGGGCAAACGCTGGGCGTGGATGGTCGGCTGGATCTACTCCATCGCCCTGTGCGTCACCATCGCCGCCGTTGCGGTAGGTGCAGGTCCTTACCTCGCCGCCATGCTCGGTTTTGAGCCGAGCAACAACACCAACATCGTCATTGCCCTGGTACTGACGCTGTTCGCCACGCTGGTCAACCTGAGCGGCACCAAGACGCTGGCGCGCATCGCCATGTTCGGTTTCCTCTGCGAACTGGTCGGTGCGGTGATCGTTGGCGTCTACCTGTTGCTCTTCGAACGTCATCAGCCGATCAGCGTGCTGTTCAACACCTTCGACATCAGCATCAACGGCTCGTACCTGCCGGCATTCCTCACCGCTTCACTGGCGGGGATGTTCCTGTATTACGGTTTCGAAGCCTGCGGCGACGTGGCCGAAGAAACCCCGAACCCGAGCAAGAAAATCCCGGTGGCCATGCGCATGACCATCTACATCGGCGGTATCGCAGCGATGTTCGCTTGCCTGGCACTGATCCTGGCCGTGCCGGACATGCAAGCGGTGATCAACGGCACTGACAAGGACCCGGTCGGCACCATCCTCAACAACGCCTTCGGCCCGGTCGGCTCGAAAATGGTGATGGCCGTGGTGATGATTTCCTTCATCTCCTGCGTGATCAGCCTGCAAGCGGCGGCGAGTCGTCTGCTGTACTCCTACGCTCGCGACGAAATGGTCATCGGCAGCCGGCTGCTGAAAAAGATTTCGCCTGCGACTCAGGTTCCGGTGGCCGCACTGTTCGTCTCCGGCGTCCTGCCGGCGCTGATCATCATTCTCGGTTTCTTCCTGCAAGACGCGGTCGCCACCATCGTCAGCTTCGCTGCGATCGGCATCTACCTGGCGTTCCAGATGATCGTGCTCGCTGCCCTGTACGCCCGCATGAAGGGCTGGAAGCCCAGCGGCAAATTCACCCTCGGCGCCTGGGGCTGGCCGGTCAACATCGGCGCGCTGGTCTACGGCGTCGGCGCCATCATCAACATGGCCTGGCCACGCACCCCGGATGCCGCGTGGTACATCAACTACGCCATGGTCCTGAGCACGGCCATCGTGATTGGTTTGGGGTTGCTCTACATGTGGATTGCCAAACCGTATGATCACGGTACGGCGCCTGCGGGGGATGCGTGGAAGGTTAGTCGCTGATTCAAATCGCTCCGGGATCATGTGGGGTCCCGGGGCGAGCTCTGCCCATCGAGCAACCACTTTCGTCACCACGCAGCAAAATCATCAGATCATCCGTACGCCATTTGATATCGGCTTTACACCGTACAGCTTCGAAGCGATCCAGGGCTTCAAACTTACGCATTCGTTTTCACTATCAGTCATCACTCTGTTCCTGATGCACAGCGGTTAGGTGGATGAGAATTCGAATAGATAGCGGAAAAATTGCCCATCATGTGCAGCTTCTCTGCAGCCGGCACAAAAACAGGAAATTCCTACAGATCCGCCCTTCCTGAAAATCCCCCGATTCCTACAACAAGCGTCGCCAGAGTAGACTTGGCGCCGCGAGCGCCTGACCGATAGGCTTTGTCCCGTCGCTGCCAAATCAGCGATCCGGAGTCGAAGCCGGAACACGTCAAAACGGTGCTTGCGCGCCCCCATAGAACTGTGGCTGTTTTTGCCTTCAGTTCTGTTTTATGGCGGGCCGTGTGGCGCGGGCCTTTCGGCTTCCGTTTTGACCTGGAAGTGTCCCGACTTCGAACGCCACTCGGTCCGCCACCCAACCTGTCGAAGGGTTGGTGGCGACTTTCCAAACCAAAACGGAATTCACGCCATGCCAATGCATCCTCAAAGCTCGCCTAGTCCCTATTTCGATCCGACCGTCTTCACCCGCCACAACCGCTTCCTCCACGCTTTCATGCAGGACCATCAAGCCTGGTTCTGTGTCCAGGATCTTGGTCGCCTGATGGGCAAACCACTGAATGAACGTCTGACCCTGAAACTCGACCCCGACCAACGCCGCAAAGTCTGGTTGCTCAAGGACGGCAAAACAGTTGAAACCCTGATGGTCAGCGAATCAGGTATGTACGCCTTACTGGTTCACCACTTCGTCCCGGAAAACCGCAACCTGCGCCAGTGGTTGAGTAACGAGGTCATACCCTCGATGCGTGCCGCGAAATCAGAAACCATGGAAAACCTGCCCAGCCTTAGCTCATTGAATTGGGCCGGAGTCTCAGTGCCTTTGCTGCATTACCAACATCACGCCTGGGTCAAGTGGCGCGACATGCCTGAGTTGATGCATGGACAGCGACCTTCTCCGGCTTTTAGGGCTTGAGTGCATGACCTGTGGCGAGGGAGCTTGCTCCCGCTGGACTGCGAAGCAGTCCTCGTTTTGAAGGTAAAGCGAGGGCCGCTACGCGCCCCAGCGGGAGCAAGCTCCCTCGCCACAGCAAGTTGATGGATCTGGCCAACGTAAAAGCCAAATGGCTTTCACGGTAACCAGCCCTGCTTCAAAACCTCGAAACACTCCTCATCGCATCCACCAGATACCTCATCGCGATCCGGTCGCTCTCCGACAACTCTCGATAGCGTTCCACCAGTTTCATTTCCTCACTGTTCAGACGACGTCTTCGCCGGCCGCTGGCCAGGCATGGAAAGATTCCCAACATTTCGGTGATGCCTTGTACTTTCGACATGGACGATGTCCTTCTCTACGTCAAAGAAAACTTCAGAAACCGCATCGCCCTAATCCTTTTTCAGCAGCGCCTCATGTCAGCTGAACCGCACCGGCCCGAAGGGCATAAACCGGTCATGTACACAGGATAGAAATAATCCGGGCGCTGAAAAGCGGTTTTTAGAGTAATTAGTCGAAAAAAGCAGAAATGCCCTGTAAATCAGAAGGTGCTGTCGGAAATGTTTCCCGACATGTCTTGTTTCATTGCCGCGCCAGCGTGGTGCCATCAATCATTTTTGCTCTGCAATCGAACGGTTTAAGCTAGCGGGCATCTGTTTTAAAGTCCGTTGCGTTTGGCCGAAGGCATGTCCGAACCGATATTTCTGATCCAGCACGTGCCAGGAACGGCGCGGGATTGTTAACGACAGGTTGTATTTATGCATCGCAGGAACTTGCTCAAAGCCTCCATGGCCATCGCTGCCTACACCGGTTTGTCCGCCTCCGGCCTGCTTGCCGCCCGCGCCTGGGCTGCCCCCGGCACCGCCGATGGTGAAGCCAGGGCCTTCGATTTCGAGGCGCTGAAAGTGCAGGCCAAGCAGTTGGCCAGCAATCGCTATCAGGACACCAAACAAGCGCTGCCGCCGACCCTGGCGACGATGACCCCGCAGAACTTCAATGCGATCCGTTACGACGGCGATCATTCGTTGTGGAAGGACAACAAGGGCCAACTGGACGTGCAGTTCTTCCACGTCGGCATGGGCTTCAAGCAGCCGGTGCGCATGTACAGTGTCGATCCGAAAACCCGCATGGCGCGCGAAGTGCATTTCCGCCCGTCGCTGTTCAACTACGAAAACACCACGGTCGACACCAAGCAACTGACCGGCGACCTGGGGTTTTCCGGGTTCAAGCTGTTCAAGGCGCCGGAGCTGGACAAGCACGATGTGGTGTCTTTCCTCGGCGCCAGTTACTTCCGCGCAGTTGATGCCACTGGCCAATACGGCTTGTCGGCCCGTGGTCTGGCGATCGACACCTACGCCAAGAAGCGCGAAGAATTCCCCGATTTCACCAAGTTCTGGTTCGAGACGCCGGACAAGAACAGCACCCGCTTCGTGGTCTACGCCCTGCTCGATTCGCCGAGCGCCACCGGCGCCTACCGTTTCGACATCGATTGCCAGGCCGAGCGCGTGGTGATGGAGGTCGATGCCCACGTCAATGCGCGCACCGCCATCGATCAACTGGGCATCGCGCCGATGACCAGCATGTTCAGCTGCGGCACCCACGAGCGCCGCATGTGCGACACCATTCACCCGCAAATCCATGACTCCGATCGCCTGGCCATGTGGCGCGGCAACGGCGAGTGGATCTGCCGCCCGTTGAACAACCCGGCCACCCTGCAATTCAACGCCTTTGCCGACACCGACCCGAAAGGTTTCGGCCTGGTGCAGACCGATCACGAGTTCGCCAACTATCAGGACACCGTCGATTGGTACAGCCGCCGCCCAAGCCTGTGGGTCGAACCGACCACGGCGTGGGGCGAAGGCTCGATCGATCTGCTGGAAATCCCTACCACCGGCGAAACCATGGACAACATCGTCGCCTTCTGGACGCCGAAGAAACCGGTGGCTGCCGGCGACTCACTGAACTACGGCTACAAGCTGTACTGGAGCGCATTGCCACCCGTCGGCACGCCATTGGCGCGGGTTCATGCCACGCGTTCGGGAATGGGCGGTTTCACTGAAGGCTGGGCGCCTGGCGAACACTATCCACCGGTCTGGGCACGGCGCTTTGCCGTGGACTTCAACGGTGGCGGCCTGGACCGCTTGCCTGAAGGCACGGGCATCGAACCGGTGGTCACGTGCTCAAACGGCGAGGTCAAGGATTTCAGCGTGCTCAAGCTGGACGACATCAAGGGCTACCGCATCCTCTTCGACTGGTACCCGACCAATGACAGCGTCGCTCCCGTCGAGATGCGCCTGTTCATCCGTACCAACGACCGTACGCTGAGTGAAACCTGGTTGTACCAGTACTTCCCGCCCGCTCCGGACAAGCGCAAATACACCTGATGAACCGGTAGCACCCTGCCACCATTCGGTTTTCCGAACGCGACCTGCGGGTCGGTTCGGTTAACCGGATTTTTTCATCACAACAACACCGCCATAAATATTTAATTTCCTTATAAATCAATGCTTTGACCAATTGACACTGGTCTGGCACGAGTCATGCTCTACACTTCTTCGACGAATGTCCTTTGCGCGAACTCACGTAGCGCCCAGGCATTTTTGCAGCACAAAAGGGCCGGCCAACTGGCTCCATAAAAAAAACAATGTCGAGGAAAATTTGATGCGCATCGTTCCCCATATCCTGGGCGCAGCCATTGCTGCCGCTCTGATCAGCACGCCAGTTTTCGCCGCCGAACTCACCGGCACCCTGAAGAAGATCAAAGAGTCCGGTGTCATCACCCTGGGCCATCGCGACGCTTCCATTCCGTTTTCCTACATCGCCGACGCTTCCGGCAAACCGGTCGGCTACTCCCACGACATCCAGCTGAAAGTCGTCGAAGCCATCAAAAAAGACCTCGACATGCCGAACCTCCAGGTCAAATACAACCTGGTGACTTCGCAAACCCGTATCCCGCTGGTACAGAACGGCACCGTGGACCTCGAGTGCGGTTCCACCACCAACAACGTCGAGCGTCAGCAGCAAGTCGACTTCTCCGTCGGCATCTTCGAAATCGGTACTCGCCTGCTGTCCAAGGCTGACTCCAAGTACAAGGATTTCGACGACCTCAAAGGCAAGAACGTCGTGACCACCGCCGGCACCACGTCCGAGCGCATCCTCAAGGCGATGAACGCCGACAAGCAGATGGGCATGAACGTCATCTCCGCCAAAGACCACGGCGAGTCCTTCCAGATGCTGGAAACCGGCCGCGCCGTTGCGTTCATGATGGACGACGCCCTGCTGGCCGGTGAAGCAGCCAAGGCCAAGAAAGCCACTGACTGGGCCGTGACCGGCACTCCACAGTCCTACGAAATCTACGGCTGCATGGTTCGCAAAGGCGACGCGCCGTTCAAGAAGGCTGTAGATGACGCCATCAAGGCCACCTACGCATCGGGCGAGATCAACAAGATCTACGAAAAATGGTTCATGCAGCCAATCCCGCCAAAAGGCCTGAACCTGAACTTCCCGATGAGCGACGAGCTCAAGGCCTTGATCGCCAATCCGACCGATAAAGCGGCTGACGACAAGTCTGCGGAAAAAAAGTCCTGATTTCTGACTAACCTTATCTCCTGACAGGGCCCAGGCCCTTTCAGGAGGTTGTCACTCCCTGCTGGCATTTTAGGAAACACTCGGACCGGTGGCTGTCGAGCCGATCGCGTGTGCCTGAACATCGAGTTCAGGCGGGAACGGAGCTTCCCCAAGCGGGTACTTGTACATCGATCGATCTGAGGGGAGACCCTAATGAATTACAACTGGGACTGGAGCGTGTTCTTCAAGTCCACCGGCGTGGGCAGCGAGACGTATCTCGACTGGTACGTGTCCGGTCTGGCCTGGACCATCGGCATCGCCATCGCGGCCTGGATCATCGCCCTGACACTGGGTTCGATCCTGGGTGTCATGCGTACCGTGCCGAACCGCATCGTATCGGGCATCGCCACCTGCTACGTCGAACTCTTCCGCAACGTGCCGCTGCTTGTGCAGTTGTTCATCTGGTACTTCCTGGT
>NZ_RCNW01000420.1:0-1111 GCF_004307605.1 Pseudomonas sp. Sample_24 | reverse complement strand
GTGGCCATCGTCAATCTGGTGGCGACCAGCGTTCCTGAACTCAGCAAATCGCAGATCACCGTGGTCGACCAGAAGGGCAACCTGCTGTCGGATCAGGCGGAAAACTCCGAACTGACCATGGCCGGCAAGCAATTCGATTACAGCCGCCGCATGGAAAGCATGCTCACCCAGCGTGTGCACAACATCCTGCAACCGGTGCTGGGCAACGATCGCTATAAAGCCGAAGTCTCCGCCGATGTGGACTTCAGTGCCGTCGAGTCGACTTCCGAGCAGTTCAACCCCGATCAACCGGCGTTGCGCAGCGAGCAGTCGGTCAACGAACAACGTACCGCCAGCAATGGTCCGCAAGGTGTCCCCGGTGCATTGAGCAACCAGCCACCCGCGCCGGCCTCCGCCCCGCAAACCACCGCTGGCGCCGCGCCTGCTGCGGGGATGGTCCAGCCAGGCCAGCCGCTGATCGATGCCAACGGCCAGCAAATCATGGACCCGGCCACCGGCCAGCCGATGCTGGCGCCATACCCGGCTGACAAGCGTCAACAATCCACCAAGAACTTCGAACTCGACCGTTCCATCAGCCATACCAAGCAGCAACAGGGGCGTCTGAATCGCCTGTCGGTGTCGGTGGTGGTGGATGACCAGGTCAAGGTCAACCCGGCCAACGGTGAAACCACCCGCGCACCGTGGACCGCCGACGAATTGGCGCGCTTCACTCGCCTGGTCCAGGACGCGGTCGGTTTCGATGCCAGCCGTGGTGACAGCGTCAGTGTGATCAACATGCCGTTCTCTGCCGATCGCGGCGAAGTGATCGCCGACATACCGTTCTATTCCCAGCCTTGGTTCTGGGACATCGTCAAGCAAGTGCTGGGTGTCCTGTTCATTCTGGTGCTGGTGTTCGGCGTACTGCGCCCGGTGCTCAACAACATCACCGGTGGTGGCAAGGGCAAGCAGCTGGCCGGTATCGGCAGCGATGTCGAGTTGGGTGGCATGGGTGGTCTGGACGGCGAACTGGCCAACGACCGTGTCAGCCTTGGCGGCCCGCAAAGCATCTTGCTGCCTAGCCCGAGCGAAGGCTATGACGCACAGTTGAACGCAATCAAGAGTCTGGTGGCAG
>NZ_RCNW01000087.1:0-7067 GCF_004307605.1 Pseudomonas sp. Sample_24 | reverse complement strand
ACAGAGATTGGATTTGCCAGCTGCCACAGGTTTTGAGGTGTGACAGAGATTGGATTGCCAGCTCGGTCACTGTGGGAGCTGGCTTGCCAGCGATGGCGTCAGTGTTGTGTAAGCAAGGCCAGCTGCCTGACCGCCTCAACCACCGGCGCCACCCGCTCGGCCTGCCCACGCGGCCAGACCGCATACAGGTTGTAGTGCGCCGCAATCTGCGCGTCGTTCAGCGCCACCAGCCGCCCGCTGCGCAACGCATCCGCGGCCAGCAGACCTCGCACCAGCCCGGCACCGACCCCGGCTTCGGCGGCGGCAATCAGGTTCGCCGCGTTATCAAAGACCACCCGCGCAGGAGGCTCCACGGGAGGCATGCCCGCCGCATCCAGCCATGGTATCCAGGAGCGCCGCGTGTAACCCAGCAAAGGCAATTCAAGGATCTGCGCCGGACTCAACGGCAACTGCAAACCATAGCGCTCCAGTAGCTCGGGCGAAGCCACCGCCATCACCCGATCACCGCAGATCTGCGTCATCTCGCAGTCTTCCCAATCGCCATAACCGTAACGCAAGGCGAGGTCGACGCGCTCGAACGCGCTGCGGTCCGAGCGTGGCATCGACAACAGCACCACCTCATGATCGGGCAACAGACCCAGCAATTGCGGCAAGCGCGGATTGAGCCAGCTCTGGGCCAGTTCACTGTCGACATCCAGGGTCAGCCGTTGGGTCACGCTGCGGTTCTTCACCGAAGACAGCGCCCGGTCGATCTGCGCCAATCCGTCGGACAGCACACTGGCGAACAATTGCCCGGCATCGGTCAGGTTACTGCCGCCACCTTCGCGCACGAACAGCGGCTGGCCGATGAAGTCCTCAAGGGCGCGAATCTGCTGGCTGATGGCGCTGTGAGTCAGGTCGAGTTTGCGCGCCGCGCTGGAGAAACTGCCGCTGCGCGCCGCCTGGATGAATGCGCTCATGGACTGCACCGACGGGTATCGCTTGTACATGCTGTTAGTCCTACTTACACAGGATGGCAGAAATCGTCGCTGGCCCGGTTTTCACAAGGCTTCCAATAATCGATCACCAGGCCTGCACAAAGACGGGCCGCTCTCTTGGAGCCTGACAATGATCGAATTCTCGGTAAACGGCGAACGACACGAGCTGGTTGAGACATCGCCCTCCATGCCCTTGTTATGGGTGTTGCGTGACCATTTGAAACTCACCGGCACCAAGTTCGGTTGCGGCATGGGCCTGTGCGGTGCCTGCACCGTGCACCTGGACGGTGTCGCGGTGCGATCCTGTCAGCTGCCGGTCGCCGCCGTGGCGGGCCACAGCATCACCACCATCGAAGGTCTGTCAGCGACACAAGAGCATCCGCTGCAACTGGCGTGGGTTGCCGAAGATGTCCCGCAATGCGGCTACTGTCAATCCGGGCAGATCATGTCCGCCGCCGCGCTGCTCAACACTGGCGCTGCGGTCACCGACGATTCGATTCGCAATGCCATGTCCGGCAATCTGTGCCGCTGCGGCACTTACGGACGCATCAACAAAGCGATCAAGCGCGCGGCGTCCGCGTCGAAGGAGGCGTGATGACGAACTCCCAGGTGAATCTCGCGCGGCGCGTGTTTCTCAAGCAAGCCGCGACCGCTACCGGCGGTCTGGCCATCGCGTTTTATCTGCCATCGAGCCTGGGCGCGACTGACCCCAAAGCTCCGACGCCGACGGGAACGTTCGAACCCAACGCCTGGGTGCGCATCCTGCCCGATGGCACGGTGAAACTGGTGGTGCACAAGCACGATTCCGGCACCGGAACGCACACGGCTCTGGCGGCTTGCGTGGCCGAGGAACTGGATGTCAACCCGATGACTGTGCAGGTGATCTCGCCCGAAGATCCGTTTTTCGACACCTACATTCATCCGGTCTGGAAAGTCTTCTCCACGGGTGGCAGCACCAGCGTATCGCTGGAGTACGACCGCTTGCGCATGGCCGGCGCCACGGCCCGGGCGTTGTTGATCACGGCGGCAGCGAGGCAATGGAAAGTCAGCCCCGACAGTTGCAGCACCATCGAGGGTCGCGTGGTGCATGGCGCGAGCCAGCGCAGTCTCGCTTACGCTGAACTGGTGGGCGTTGCCGCCGAACTGCCGGCACCGGCCCAGGTCACGCTCAAGGATCCGGCGCAGTTTCGCTACATCGGCAAGCTTCGGCATAAGCGCGACGCCCAGGCCAAGGTTTGCGGGCGCTTCAAGTACAGCATCGATGTAGAGCTGCCGGACATGTTGGTCGCAGTCATCCAACGCACGCCGGTAATCGGTGCAAAGGTGTTGTCAGTGGATGCCGCCGCGACCTTGCAAGTGCCCGGTGTGCGCCAAGTGATTGCCGTCCCGGGGCGGCCTGACGTGCTCGGTGGCAACGTGGAAGGCGTCGCGGTGCTGGCCGACAACTACTGGGCGGCGCATCAGGGCCGGGCATTGCTCAAGGTGCAATGGAGCGAATCGCCATTGGCCGGTTTCGACAGCGACGAACTGGTCAAGGCCCAGTCCGCAGCGCTGGATGACAAAGGCGCGCAACGGGTGTCCTCCATGGCGGCGGGCGATGTAGGCGCGCAATGGCCGGTCGCGGTGAAGCTGCTCGAAGCCGATTACCGCATGCCGTACAAAGTGCAGAACCCGCTGGAGCCGATCTGCATCACCGCGCAGGTCAAGGACAATGCCATCACTTATTGGGGCGGAGTGCAGGTGCCGTCATCGGCGCTGGAGGCAGCGCAAAAGGTGTGCAGAATCGCCAAGGACAAAGTGATCATCAACGAAATGGTGTCCGGCGGCAGTTTTGGTGCGCGAGAAGCCAAGTATTGGTTGTTTGAGGTGGCTTATCTGGCGCAGCAGGCCAAAGTACCGGTGAAGCTGATGAACAGCCGCGAAGATGAAATGCGCTCGTTGTTCATGCATCCGGCGACGCTGCACCGCGTCAAGGGCGCACTCGATAAACAGGGGCGCCTGACTGCGTTGCAGCTCAACGCGGTGTCGCCAGCCTCGCCGGAACAATGGGAGCCAGGTTATTTCGAGCGTCCGGACAAAATGGATTACAGCACCACCGAAGCCATCACGGCCTGGGATTTCGCCTATCGTCCGGCCAATCTGGACCTGGTCTGGGTCAAACATGAAAGCAATGTGCCCAGCGGTTGGTATCGCTCGGTGAGTTTCATCCCCAATGTGTTTGCCGTGGAAAGCTTCATGGATGAACTGGCCGGCGGCGCCGGGCAAGACCCCTTGGCCTTTCGCCTGGCCCATATGCACGAGCGGCCACGGCACGTCGCCGTGCTGAAAAGCGCTGCCGAACGCGCCGGTTGGGGCCAGCCACTGCCGGAGGGGACGGCGCTCGGAATCGCTACCCATCAGGGCTACACCAGTTTCATCGCGGTGGTCGCGCGCCTGTCGAAAAAGGACGGCGCAATCAACGTCGACAAGCTCACGTGCGTGGTCGATTGCGGCCTGGCGGTGTCCCCCGGTGGTGTCGAAGAGCAGATTTATGGCGGCTTGATGTGGGGGCTCGGCCATGCCCTGTTCGATCGACTGGACATCAAACGGGGCAGGGTGGTGCAGAGTAATTTCCATGATTATCGGGTGACGCGCATGTCGGACATGCCCGCGGTGGACATCCTGATCGTCGACGGCGAACCGGGCAAACCCGGTGGTGTCGGTGAGCTGGGCAGCCCGGCGGTGGCCCCGGCCATCGCCAATGCCTTGTTCAGTCTGACCGGGGTGCGTCAACGCTCGACACCGCTGAACCTGGGGTAAACGGCATGGACCTGCGCTTGCTGCGGTATTTCATGGCGCTGGCCGAAGAGTTGCACTTCGGTCGCGCCGCCACTCGGCTGCACATCTGCCAGCCACCACTGAGCCAACAGATTCGCTTGCTGGAAGAGGAGTTGGGCACGCCGTTGTTCGAGCGCAGCCATCACCGCGTTGAACTGACCGCCGCCGGGCAGATGCTCAAGGAACAGGCACCGCTGGTGTTCGAACAGCTCAACCGCGCACTGGACCTGACCCGCCAGACCGGCCGCGGCCAGTTGGGCGAGCTGGAAATCGGCATGATCAGCTCGGTGATGGTCGGTGTGCTGCCGCGGGCCTTGCATCTGTTTCGTGAGCGTTATCCGCAGGTCAACTGGCGATTGCACGAAATGACCCCGGCGGCGCAGGTCAAGGCGTTGAAGGAGAAACGCATCGATGCCTGTGTGTTCCGGGTCGGCTACGACGATCCGCAGTTGCGCAACGAACTGCTGATCTACGAGCCGATCCGGGTGGTCATGCCAATCGATCATCCACTGGCGACGCGGGAAACCCTGGCGCCTGCGGATCTGGCTCAGGAGCCATTCGTGGCCCTGGAACTGAAGCAGTCGCGGTTCGCCGACTTTCTGTTCCAGTGCTGCCTCCAGTCCGGGTTTACCCCGCAGATCCGCCAGCAGGTGATCGAGGTGCAAACCTTGCTCAGCCTGGTGCGTGCCGGGTTCGGCGTGGCGTTGCTGCCGGCGTCCATTGAGCAACTGGCGCCGGCGGGCCTGGTGTTCCGACGCCTGACCCCGGCATTGCCGGAAGTGCCGCTGTACGCCACTTACCGCGCAGATGATGATTCGCCGGTGCTCAAGTTGTTTCTCGATACGTTGCGCGAGTTGGTGCTGCAAGATCGAACGGTTTAACCCAAACCTTTGTGGGGCTAATCTCTTCCGGATGTGCCTCAACCCCTGTGGGAGCCAGCCTGCTGGCGAAGAACGTCCGGACACTGCGATCATTCAGACAGGGCGCGTCATCGTTCACGTCCATCGCCAGCAAGCCGGCTCCTACAGGGTTATTTGCACTATCTCAAACCCGGGCGGTCGTAGTCTTCACAGGGTCATTACACGTGTGGAGCCACAATGAGCCAGGACGTCCTCGCCACCGAAACCAATCGCCGCCAGTTGCAGCAGATCATCGCCGGCCTGTCTGACGGGGTCATCCTGCTCGACCCCGACCAGACTATTCTCTGGGCCAATGACGCCGCGCTGGCCATGCACGGCGTCGAACAGGTCAGCGATCTGGGAAACAACGCCAAGGCCTACGCCAAGCGATTCTCCCTGCGCTATCGCAATAATCATGAGGTGCCGGTCGACAGCTACCCGATCAACCGCGTTGCGCGGGGCGAGACGTTCAGCGATGTGCTGGTGGAAGTCAGCTCCACGGCGGACAAAGACGAGCGCTCGTGGGTCCACAAAGTACGCAGCATCGTTTTGGCCGATAGCCGAAACGAGCCGGAATCCCTGGTGTTGATCATGGACGACGTCACCGACTGGGCCAGCGCCGAGCAGCGTTTCGAAAAAACCTTCGCTGCCAACCCCGCGCCCGCTGTGATCTGTCGCCTCAGTGATTTGCGCTACATCAAGGTCAACCCCGGCTTCCTTGAAATGACCGGTTTTGCCCGCGACCAGGTGATCGGCACGTCCACCTACGAGTTGGACGTACTCGAACAGGCCGAAAACAAGGAATTGGCCAAGCAGCGTTTGCTCGAAGGGACCACCATCCCGCAGATGCAGGCTGAATTGCGCATGGCTGACGGCACTGGCAAGCAGGTGATCGTTGCCGGCCAACCCCTGGAACTCAACGATGAGCCTTGCATGTTGTTTTCGTTCGTCGACATGGAGCCGCGGCACAAGGCTGAAGTCGCCTTGCGCCAGAGCGAGGAGCGTTTCGCCAAAGCCTTTCGCTTGTCCCCGGTGCCGATTCTGCTGTGCGGTGCGGGGGATCAGGTAGTGCTCGATGTCAACGAAGCGTTTCTCGACACCCTCGGTTACCCCAGCGAGGAGGTCTTGGGCGAGAGTATTGCGCACATTGATTTCTTCGATGACAAGAGCGCCCGTGCGCGGCTGTTCGCGGCACTGGAGAAAACCGGCAGGCTGGATCGCGTCGATGTTCGCGTGCGCAGCAAAGACAGCGGCCTGATTGATTGCGCAGTGTCAGCCGACACCGTGAACATTCAGGACAGCCCGTGCTACCTGCTGGTGCTGATGGACATCACCGAGCGCAAACGCACCGAGCTGGAACTGGTGTCGGCTATCGAAGAAGTGATGAAAGACGCTTCGTGGTTCAGCCGCACGCTGATTGAAAAGCTGGCCAACGTGAAGAGCGTCAACTCACCACGATTGCCCGACGTTTCCTTCACCGATCTGACGGCGCGCGAGCGTGATGTATTGGGCCTGATCTGCGAAGGCCTGGCCGACAAGGAAATCGCCGCACGCTTGAAACTGGCACCCAATACCGTACGTAATCACGTGGCGACGGTGTACTCCAAACTGGATGTTCACAGCCGCAGTGAAGCGATTGTCTGGGCACGCGAGCGTGGATTGTTTGCAGGCGCGGGGCGAAACAAGGGGCAACGTTAAGGTGCAAATGCACTAATGCACCGGGTGCAAATTAATGTGTTGGCTCGGTGTAGCGGCTTTTAGGCTGGTAGTGCAGGGCAGGCGTCTGCTGATCGCTTGTCTGTCCCCACGAAACCGCTAAAGGAACGGCCTCATGAACCTGCAATACCACGGAATATGCCGCCAGGGCCCACCGCAATGATTACGCTGGCCCAGTTGCGGACCCTGATCGAACAGAGTTTTTCACCGCTGGCCTGTGAGTGCAGCATCAGCGGCGACCATTCATTGACGGTCAAGCTCTACCATCCTCTTTCCGGGCAGGTGGACCTGGTGGTCAGTGGCTTGAACATGGCCACGTTGCAAACCGCCGAAGCCGCGGCAGCCCTGATTGAAGAATTGCGTTATGAATTGCAGAGCAACACCTTGCATCGCTCCGATTCGGTGATGTAAGAACTGCCAGGTTTTCATGGCCTTGCTCATGATTGGGCTATAAGTGATACGCGAGTAATTTTTTTTGTGACAGGTCCGTGGATTTTGCGCTCGGGTTTTGTTGTCACAAAAAGGTGTCGATCACTTATCGCGGGTCAACCTATGAAAAATCTTGGGAAACGCGTTTGTACACCTTTGTCGTTGGCATTTTGCGCAGCGATCCTCGGTGGTTGTGCCAGTCCGCCGCCACCCCCACCTGTCACCCCAC
>NZ_RCNW01000481.1:0-7164 GCF_004307605.1 Pseudomonas sp. Sample_24 | reverse complement strand
GTGGATTTCAACATCTTCATTCAAACCTCCAGTTTTGCTCTTGTTGTGTCGGAGCGTGAGTCCTGTCGCACCCTTTTGAGGCGTTGTTGACCCGTGTTGGTTTTTTTTAGGGTCAACCGACGTAGGACCGTAGCCATGAGTCTAGTAGGAGAAAATCCACATCATGGACAACTCACTTCTCACCAATCGGCCGAACGGGCTGTAGCCCTTTCACGTTCGCGAAGCCCGTAGCGGCCACTGGCGAACATCCATTACCGGATTTTTTGCTATCCCACTGCCAACAATGGCCTGATAGTGTTACCGACAGTTGTGGGATTCTTCATACGCGCTTCCCTATAGCAAAGCCCGTACCACACCGCCCGCTTAAGCGGTTAAGCGACAGGTCAATAGCAAAACTTGTAACCTTGCGACATCTTCGTAACTGATCAACCAGACGCGCACTCACCCCTCGCACTGAATGAGAGCGCACGCACAATATTGGAGCAAACATGACCGAGCCCTTGATCCTAGAACCCGTCAAGCCCGCAGACGCCTGCGTGATCTGGCTCCACGGCCTGGGCGCCGATCGCTATGACTTCCTGCCCGTGGCTGAAGCCCTGCAGGAAACCTTGTTGAGCACACGCTTCGTTCTGCCTCAGGCGCCAACCTGTGCGGTCACCATCAATGGTGGCTACGAGATGCCCAGCTGGTACGACATATTGGCCATGAGTCCGGCTCGCGCGATCAACCGTGAGCAGCTGGAAGAGTCCGCACAAAAAATCATTAAGTTGATCGACACGCAGCGAGCCATCGGAATAGACGCCTCGCGCATTTTCCTGGCCGGTTTCTCCCAAGGTGGCGCGGTGGTCTTGCACACCGCTTTCCTGAAATGGCAGGGACCGTTGGGTGGCGTACTAGCCCTCTCCACTTATGCCCCGACCTTCAGTGACGAACTGGAGCTGTCCGCCAGTCAGCAGCGTATTCCGGTGCTGTGCTTGCATGGCCAGTACGACGATGTAGTGCAAAACTCGATGGGCCGCAGCGCCTACGAGCATTTGAAGCAGCGTGGTGTCACCGTGACATGGCAGGAATACCCAATGGGTCACGAAGTGTTACCCGAAGAGATCCGCGACCTTGGTGTCTGGCTTGCCGAACGCTTGCGTTGAACTTTCCTGCGATTTTTTGCTTAAAACAGCCCTTTGATCCATCCCACTACGCCGCGCCCGTTTCTTGCATTACACTGGCCGGCGTACATTCCTTAACCAATTGATGAGATGACCGTGCTCAAAGCACTCAAGAAAATGTTCGGTAAAAGCGAGACTGAGCAACTCGCGCCAGTCCCCAGCGCTCCGTCTCACACTCCCGGCCACCGCACCGACGGTAAACAGCCTGGCCGGACCGCCCCTGTAGCGGCACCGAAACACGAGCCCAAGAGCGCGCCGGCCGCCGAGCCTGTTGCGCAAACCGCCGCCGAGCAACCGCGCAGCGAAACCCCGAAACCCGTTAAACCCCGCCGTGAACCGAAGCCAAAAGCCCCGGTCATTCCCTGGAAACTCGAAGACTTCGTCGTCGAACCCCAGGAAGGCAAAACCCGCTTCCACGATTTCAAACTCGCTCCTGAACTGATGCACGCCATTCAGGACCTGGGCTTCCCGTATTGCACGCCGATCCAGGCGCAAGTACTGGGTTTCACCCTCGCCGGTAAAGACGCCATCGGTCGGGCGCAAACCGGTACCGGTAAAACCGCGGCGTTCCTGATTTCGATCATCACCCAGCTGCTGCAAACCCCACCGCCGAAAGAGCGCTACATGGGTGAGCCGCGGGCCTTAATCATCGCCCCGACCCGCGAACTGGTCGTCCAGATCGCCAAGGACGCCGCCGACCTGACCAAGTACACCGGGCTCAATGTCATGACGTTCGTCGGCGGCATGGACTTCGACAAGCAGCTCAAGCACCTCGAAGCCCGCCACTGCGACATTCTGGTGGCCACTCCCGGCCGTCTGCTGGACTTCAACCAGCGTGGCGACGTGCACCTGGACATGGTCGAAGTGATGGTGCTCGACGAAGCCGACCGCATGCTCGACATGGGCTTCATCCCGCAAGTGCGCCAGATCATTCGCCAGACGCCGCCAAAGGCCGAGCGTCAGACGCTGCTGTTCTCCGCGACCTTCACTGAAGACGTGATGAACCTGGCCAAGCAATGGACCACTGATCCTGCGATCGTCGAAATCGAAGTCACCAACGTGGCCAGCGAAAACGTCGAGCAACACATCTACGCCGTGGCCGGTGCCGACAAATACAAACTGCTCTACAACCTGGTCAACGACAACGGTTGGGAACGGGTAATCGTATTTGCCAACCGCAAGGATGAAGTGCGGCGCATTGAAGAACGCCTGGTGCGCGATGGCATCAACGCTGCGCAACTGTCCGGCGATGTGCCGCAACACAAGCGCATCAAGACTCTGGAAGGCTTCCGCGAAGGCAAGATTCGCGTACTGGTTGCTACCGATGTTGCCGGTCGCGGTATTCACATCGACGGCATCAGCCACGTGATCAACTTCACCCTGCCGGAAGTCCCGGACGACTACGTGCACCGCATCGGTCGTACCGGTCGCGCCGGTGCTGATGGGGTGTCCATCAGCTTTGCCGGTGAAGATGACTCCTACCAGCTACCGTCCATCGAGGCGCTGCTGGGCAAGAAAATCAGCTGTGAAACACCACCGACGCATCTGTTGCGGGCGGTTGAGCGCAAGCGTCCGTAACGGACAACGTGCAAAAAAGGCGCAGCCGGAAACGGACTGCGCTTTTTTTTCGTCCGGCTTTTTCGACAGGGCTTGCTCGCTAAAACAAAAAGTCCATAATAGACAAATTAGTTTATTCCATGTCCGGAGCCGCCCATGTCCAGTACGCCTCATGTGATCACCCAAGCCCAGGCTCGCAATTTGCTGACACAGATCGACGTGCCGCAGATCATGCGCAAACTGTTTCGCGACCTGGCCGCCGGACAAGCCGTGCAACCGGCGCAGCATCTTGTGGAGTTTCCGAATGGCGCGGGCGACTTCATCAACTACTTGGGCGTGCTGGCGCAAGACGGTGTTTACGGCGTCAAGACGTCGCCCTACATCGTGCGCGAACAGGGGCCGTTGGTGACCGCCTGGACCCTGCTGATGTCGATGCAGACCGGTCAGCCGCTGCTGTTGTGTGATGCCGGCGAACTGACCACGGCGCGCACCGCCGCGACTACCGTGGTGGCGGTCGATGCACTTGCACCTTTGAACGTGACTCGCCTGGCGATCATCGGCAGCGGCAAGGTTGCTCAAGCGCACCTGCATTACGCGAAAAACCTGCGCGACTGGCAGAGTATCAGCCTGTACTCGCCAGGCCTGAGCGAAGATGCGCAAACCATGAGCCAGCTCAAGAGCATCGAACCTCGCCTGAAGATCGTCGACAGCCGCGAAACGGCTATCCAGGACGCGGATGTGATCATGCTCTGCACCTCATCGGCCGGCCCGGTGATCGACCCGTCAAACCTGAACAAACCGGCGCTGATCACCTCGATCAGCACCAATGCTCCTCGTGCCCACGAAGTGCCACCACAGAGCCTCAATGACATGCGGGTGTTCTGTGACTATCGCCTGACCACCCCAGGCTCGGCCGGTGAAATGCTGATCGCCGGCGAGCAGCATGGCTGGGACAAAAACGCGATCGTCGGCGACCTGGCGGATCTGCTCAGCGAGAAGGTGGCGCGTCCCGTTTACGACCGTCACGTGTTCTTCCGCTCGATTGGCCTTGGCCTTGAAGACATTGCGCTGGCCAATGCCATTTACCGTCTCACCCCTGACATCAGATAAACCCGTAGGAGCAAAGCTTGCTCGCGATGACGGCATGTCAGTCAACACTCATGTTGAATGTGCTGGCGTCATCGCGAGCAAGCTTTGCTCCTACAGGAGTTTTCAACCATTTCGGCAATTGCGCCCCTACAGGAGACGTTCATGAGCCAGGCAGACTTCATCATCATCGGCGGCGGAATTGCCGGCGCCTCCACGGGCTTCTGGCTGTCGCAGCACGGGCGAGTGGTGGTACTCGAGCGTGAATCCCATCCGGCCTATCACTCCACCGGACGTTCCGCTGCGCTGTACACCGCGGCTTACGGCACCCCACAGGTTCGTGCATTGACCCAGGCCAGCCGGGATTTTTTCGACAACCCGCCCAGCGGTTTCTGCGAGCACCCGCTGCTGACGCCGCGCGGTGAAATGACCGTGGACTTCACCGGTGATCCGGCCGAATTGAACAATCAATACCTGAGCGCCAAAGCTACGGTCCCGGAGATGCAATTGCTCAGCGCCGAGGAGGCCTGTGTACGCCTGCCGATCCTGCGCCGGGAAAAAGTCCACGGCGCCATCTACGACCCGACCGCCAGCGACATCGACACCGACGCCCTGCATCAGGGTTACTTGCGTGGCATCCGTCGCAACAACGGCGAAGTGCACACCGACACTGAAGTGCTCGGCCTGAGCCGTGATGCCGACGGTGCCTGGCAGGTGCAAACCAACAGCCAGACTTTCAGCGCTCCCATCATCATCAATGCTGCGGGCGCGTGGGCCGACAAGATCGGCACGCTAGCCGGTGCACAACCACTGGGCCTGCAACCGAAACGCCGGGCCGCGTTCATTTTCGCTGGCCCCGAGGGTGTGGATATCCATCATTGGCCGATGCTGGTCAGCCTCGACGAGTCCTTCTATATGAAACCCGACGCCGGGATGTTCCTTGGCTCGCCGGCCAACGCCGACCCGGTTGAACCCCACGACGTGCAGCCTGAAGAGCTGGACATCGCCATGGGCATCTACCAGATCGAAGAAGCCACCACCCTGACGATCCGCCGCCCGACCCGCACCTGGGCCGGCCTGCGCAGCTTCGTCAGTGATGGCGACTTGCTTTCAGGTTTCGATCCGCAGGTGCCGGGGCTGTTCTGGGTGGCGGCTCAAGGGGGTTATGGCATCCAGACCTCACCCGCGATGGGTCAGGCCAGTGCCGCGCTGGTCCGTGGTGAAGCCCTGCCCGAACAACTGACCCGCTTCGGTCTGAGCGCCGAAATGCTCTCCCTCGCTCGTCTGGGTTGATTCACCACCTCAGGTGACGCGCCGACATGATTGCGGCACACTTTCAGAGCCCCGTATTGCGGGGCGCTGAAGTTGCCCGGAGTTCTACTGTATGAAGAGCCGCACCCCATGAACGCCCCAGAAAATGACCCGGCCCTGAACGACTCGTCCCTGGATAACTTCCATGCGATCGCCGATGCCATCGCCACGTTGTTCTTTCCCCATGCCGAGGTGGTGCTGCACGACCTGCGCACGCAAAAGGTCGACTACATCGCCAACAACCTGTCGAAACGGGAAATCGGCGACGACTCCGCACTGGAGGACATGCTCAGCGACGACGTCAGCGAACGAAACATCGGGCCGTACGAAAAGCTGAATTGGGATGGACAGAAGATTCGCAGTCTCAGCACGGTACTGCGCGACAGCGAAGGTCAGCCGCTGGCCGTGCTGTGCATCAACCTGAATATTTCGCTGTTCGAAAACGCCAAGGCCGCGCTGGACCTGTTCCTGTCGCCGACCAAGCTGATCCCGCAACCGGACTCACTGTTCCGCGATGACTGGCAGGAACGGATCAACACCTTCCTCCACGCCTGGCTGCGCGAGCGCCAGCTGAGCCTGAACCTGCTGACCCGCGACCACAAACGCGAGCTGGTGCTGGCCCTGCATGCCGAAGGTGCCTTCAAGGGCAAGAGCTCGTCGAACTATGTCGCCAATGTGCTGAACATGGGACGGGCGACGGTGTACAAGCATTTGAAGGAATTGAAGGGCTGAAGATTTGCAGGGATTGATCTGGCCCCATCGCCAGCAGGCTGGCTCCCACATGGATGTGCGGTGTACACAAAACCTGTGGGAGCCAGCCTGCTGGCGATGGCGGTAGATCAGTCGCCGTAGATATCGGATTTGAAGTACTTCTCGGAAATTTTCTGATACTCGCCATTCGCCCGAATACCGTCGATGGCTGTATTCAGTTGGCTAACCAGTTCGGTATTGCCCTTGCGCACTGCAATCCCCGCGCCCTCGCCCACGTATTTCGGGTCTTTCAGCTCTGGCCCGACAAACGCATAGCCCTTGCCGCGCGGCATCATCAGGAAGTCATTGAGTGGAATGGTATCGGCAAAAATCGCATCGAGACGACCGGCCGCCAGGTCCATGTAGATCTCTTCGTTGTTGCCGTAACGCTTGACGTTGATGCCCTTGGGTTCAAACACCTCGGTGGCATAACGGTCCGTGGTGGTGGCGCGCTGCACTCCGACGGTCTTGCCCTTGAGGCTGGCGTACTGGTCGTCCACCACCGCACCTTCTTTCATCACCAGACGCGATGAAGTGAAGTAGTACTTGTGGGTGAAATCGACTGACTTCTTGCGATCTTCGTTGATGGTCATGGACGACAGGGCCATGTCGATTTTCTTCACTTTCAGGGAAGGAATCAGACCGTCGAACTCGCCTTCGACCCACACACACTTGACCTTCATCTGCGCACACAGGGCGTTGCCGATGTCGTAGTCAAAACCCACAATCTCGCCTTTTTCGGTTTTCGAAGCGAACGGTGGATATGCCGCTTCGATACCGATGCGCAAGGTTTTCTCGGCGGCAAATACAGAGCTGCACGCCAACAGGCTCAGGGCCAGACCGGTGATGAGGGGGAATTTCTTCATGTTCGTTCTCTCGCGGGTTGTTGTTGGTTTGGCAAGACAGAAGAAAGAGCAGAAACGGGGCAAAGCCTTTTTTGTACTTATAATTCCATACTGGACTTTTATGTATAAATCGTCAATCGGACAAATGCAGCCCGTGCCGGCCGGTGGTCGGGTGGTAAATAGATGAGTCGTTGGCGATGCAGATGGCCCCTTCACGGGCAAGCCTCGCTCCTACAGGTTTCGCGTCATGATGGGACGGCGCTAAACTTTTAGGAGCAAGGCTTGCCCGCGATGATTGACTGAAGGACGCTACAGCAATTACTGCTTCCAGCGATCCGCCGCAGCATGATCGCTGTCACGCCCTTCCACCCAGCGCGGTCCGTCGCTGGTATTTTCCTTCTTCCAGAACGGCGCGCGGGTTTTCAGGTAGTCCATGACAAAGGCGCAGGCAT
>NZ_RCNW01000304.1:0-7211 GCF_004307605.1 Pseudomonas sp. Sample_24 | reverse complement strand
GTCTTGCCAAGATTTTTCAGGTGTTGCAGTTCATCATTCATCAAGCCTCCTTGCGATGGCCGAATGGTGCGTGGGCAAGCTTCTGAGGAGTGTAGCCATCAGCAGGAAAAGCGTTATCGTTTGGTCGTTTTCGACGCAAAAGCTTCTAAGCGTCGTTGAAAAAGCACGCGGATAAAATCCGCGAAACGGGCAGGAAGCAGCGGGGAACAGCTGGAAATCAGAGGAAATACACCTGAAGTCCAGCGCAAGGCGGGGGCGCTGGACTTGTCAATTTACGCACGGGATTCAGCGTGTGCGATAACGCAATCGGGTACCGAAGTTCATCGACATCAGAATTTCGTCAGCGCTGAGTTCCGCTGGAAAGTAGGCGCCGGAAATCTGTGCATGGGCCAGGCTCGCGCCTTCAAGCGAAGCCTTGCGAAAATCGATGCCACGCAAATCGGCGGATCGAAAATAGGCATCGGTGAAGTCGATACCATCAGCATTGAGTTCGCGCAGGTCCAGGCCTCGGAAATCACCTCCGACCATGTCGATCGGTCCTTCCTTTGGTCGTTCGTTATTGAATCCTGTGATGTCGTCCTTGTGCAGCAAGGCATACAGCGGGGTGTCGAGAAGTTTCGGCTGGCTCATGTCGCATCACCTGTTGGTTTTATGACGCCAGTATAGTGCCACTATTTGACAGCCGTGAAGCCGCAGAGGGCTTCACGACCGAAATACTTTTTACAGCCCCGGAAGGCGTTGGCGAATCTGCTCTACCACGGTGTCAAGCGTCCCGCTTTCATTGGTCTGGACGCGTTTGCTGCAGAGAATTTCCGCTGGCGTGAGGGCTTCGCGACTGGCTTGTTGAGCCTCGATAACGGCCAATGTCGCGTCGGATGGATCCGATTTCTCGGCCTGACGTTGTTGCAGCCAGCTTTCGATGACAGCTTGAGGGGCATTGCAATCCAGAATCAGGAACGGTGCGCCAGTCGCTTCTGCCACCTTTGCTGCACTGTCACGTTGATCGTGCTTTAGGTAGGTCGCATCAACCACCACCGGGAAACCGGCGTGCAGAATCACCGCGGCAATTTCATGCAGGCGCTGGTACGTGGCGGTATTGGCTTCGCTACTGTAGATGCCTGCCTGCAGATCGTTCGCCATCGTCTGTTCACCAAACAGGCGTTTGCGTTCTACGTCGGAGCGCAGGCGAATGGCGCCCAGTGCTTCCACCAGACGCATGGCCACATGGCTTTTGCCTACTGCGGAGACGCCGTGGGTGATGGCCATGAAACGGGAAGGAATGGTGCTGTAACTTTCCGCCAGGTTGGCGTAATTGCGGTACTGGCGCAGGCTGGTGGCACGTTGCACTGGCGTGGCATCGGCCGGCATGCTGAACAGTGCGACCTTGGCGCGCACCAGCGCACGGTAGGCTTTATAGAAGTTCAGCAGTTCCAGGCCCTGATAATCGCCAGTCAGTTCCAGGTACTGGCTGATGAAACGCCGTGCCAGGCATTTAAGGCCGCGGTCTTCCAGGTCCATCGCCAGGAAAGCGCTGTCGGCGTAAACATCGGTGAAGCGGAAGGGCTCGTTGAACTCGATGCAGTCGAAGATCACGACCTTGCCGTCGATCACCGTGGCGTTACCCAAATGGATGTCACCATGGCATTCGCGGATGAAGCCATCTGCCTTGCGTTGCACGAGCAGTGGCTTGAGGCGTTCGAAGCTGCTTTCGGCCCAGGCTTGCAGGGCGTCGAGTTGTTGAAGGTCAGCCTTGTCGCTGATGAACGGCAGGATTTGTTCGAAGTTCTGGCGCACGGGGGCCATCACGCTGTCGGGGGTGCCGGCTTCATGTTCCGCCGGGACTTTCGGTGCGTTGAGGTGGAAGCGAGCAATCTGGGCTGCCATCTCATCGATGTGTGCGGTAGTCAGTTCGCCGTTGGCTTGCAGGGTGCTGAGCAAGCCGGTCTGGGGGAACTGGCGCATTTTCAGCACGTATTCGATGGCCGGGCCATCCCCGCCCAATTGAGGTGCTTCGGCACTGCCGGTAATCGGCAATACTTCAAGATAAAGATCGTCAGTCAGGCGCTGGTTCAAGCGCAGCTCTTCGCCACAGAAATGCTTGCGGGCTTCGAGGGTCGTGAAGTCGAGGAAGCCGAAATTCATCGGTTTCTTCACTTTATATGCAAAGTCGCCAGTCAGCAGTACCCAGGAAATGTGGGTTTCGATGAGCTGGAACCCGTCTACGGAGTGCGGGTAGAGGGCCGGGTTTTGCAGGGCGGCGATCAGGGACTGGCTCACAGGCGATCCTTCAGAGTCTGGAAAAATTTCAGGTCGCTATTATGGCGGCTAGCCAGCCTAACGCAAACTCGGAGGGCTCCTGTTGGGGACGAATAAAGTGCGTATAATCCGCCGCCATGACTCGTACCCGATCCCCCCGTACCCCTAAAAAACCACCTTCCCGAGGCTTGCGGCCTTGGCTGGGCTGGGCCCTTAAACTCAGTCTGGTCGGCCTGGTAGTGCTGGCCGGATTCGCGGTTTACCTCGATGCCGTCGTGCAGGAGAAGTTTTCCGGCAAGCGCTGGACCATTCCGGCGAAGGTATACGCGCGCCCGCTCGAGCTGTTCGTCGGACAAAAGCTGAGTCGCGACGACTTTCTTACCGAGCTCGATGCTTTGGGCTATCGCCGTGAAAGTGTGAGCAATGGCCCCGGCGCTGCGGCGGTCAACGGTAATACTGTTGATTTGAATACCCGTGGTTTCCAGTTTTATGAAGGCATGGAACAGGCGCAGCCGGTGCGTGTGCGTTTCTCCGGCGACTATGTCGCCGAACTCTCGGCGACGAACGGTTCGAAGCTTTCGGTAGTGCGCCTGGAGCCGCTGCTGATCGGCGGGATTTATCCGAAGAACCTCGAAGACCGCATTCTGATCAAAATCGATCAAGTCCCGCCCTATTTGCTGGAAACCCTGGTCGCGGTGGAAGATCGGGATTTCTATAGCCATTGGGGCGTGTCGCCCAAGTCGATTGCGCGAGCTGTCTACGTCAACACTTCTGGCGGCAAGATGACTCAGGGCGGCAGTACGCTCACGCAACAACTGGTCAAGAATTTCTACCTGACCAGCGAACGCAGCCTGAGTCGTAAACTCACCGAAGCCATGATGGCGATGTTGCTCGAGTTGCATTACGACAAACGGGAAATTCTTGAGGCCTACCTCAATGAAGTGTTCGTCGGTCAAGACGGTCAGCGCGCTGTGCACGGTTTCGGTCTGGCCAGCCAGTTTTTCTTCGGGCAGCCATTGTCCGAACTGAAGCTGCATCAAGTCGCGATGCTGGTAGGCATGGTCAAGGGGCCTTCCTATTACAACCCGCGTCGCAATCCTGAGCGGGCACTCGAGCGGCGCAATCTGGTGCTGGACGTGCTTGAGCAACAAGGTGTTGCCAGTGCCGAGCAAGTCGCCGCCGCGAAAAAAATGCCGTTGGGCGTGACAACGCGAGGCAAGCTGGCGGACAGCTCGTTCCCTGGCTTCCTTGATCTGGTCAAGCGTCAACTGCGTGAAGACTATCGCGACGAAGACTTGACCGAAGAAGGCCTGCGCATCTTCACCAGTTTTGACCCGATCCTGCAGATGAAGGCCGAAGCGTCGGTCAACGACACCTTCAAGCGTCTTTCCGGGCGCAAAGGATCTGACGACGTCGAGGCGGCCATGGTCGTGACCAATCCGGAAACCGGTGAGGTCCAGGCCATGATTGGCAGTCGCCAGGCCAGTTTTGCCGGTTTCAACCGGGCACTGGATGCTGTGCGACCTATCGGCTCGTTGATCAAGCCAGCGGTGTATCTGACTGCGCTTGAGAAACCCAGCCAGTACACATTGACCAGTTGGTTGTCGGACGAATACTTTTCGGTCAAAGGGGCGGATGGCCAGGTCTGGAAGCCGCAAAACTATGATCGTCGTTCTCACGGCACGGTCTTCCTTTATCAAGGTCTGGCGCATTCCTACAACCTGTCGACTGCGCGTCTCGGTCTGGCGGTGGGTGTGCCCAATGTCCTCAAGACTTTGGGGCGTCTGGGCGTAAGCCGCGAATTTCCGGCCTTCCCTTCGATGTTGCTGGGGGCTGGCGGCATGACGCCGATTGAAGTCGCGACCATGTATCAGACACTCGCCAACGGTGGCTTCAATACGCCGATGCGCGGGATTCGCAGCGTGCTGACGGCGGAGGGGGAGCCGCTCAAGCGTTACCCTTTCCAGATTCAACAGCGTTTCGACCCGGCTTCGATTTATCTGATCCAGAGCGCCATGCAGCGGGTCATGCGGGAAGGCACCGGCAGTTCGGTTTACAACGTGTTACCGAAAACCTTGACCCTGGCGGGCAAGACGGGGACCAGTAACGACTCCCGAGACAGTTGGTTCGCTGGCTTCAGTCAGGACTTGCTGGCGGTGGTCTGGTTGGGGCGCGATGACAATGGCAAGACGCCATTCACCGGCGCTACCGGCGCATTGCAGGTCTGGACCAGCTTCATGCGCAAGGCAGACCCACTTCCCCTGGACATGCCGCAGCCGGACAATATCGTTCAGGCCTGGGTTGATTCGCGAACCGGACAAGGCTCCGATGCCGGTTGCCCAGGTGCCGTGCAGATGCCGTATATTCGCGGCAGCGAACCGCCTCCCGGTGCCGCTTGTGGGGGTGAAAACCCTGCAGAGACGGTGATGGATTGGGTCAAGGGCTGGATGAATTAAGCAAAGAGGGTTTCAAGTGAACAAGTGGTTGATTCCAGCGGTTACCGCCGTGGCTTTGCTCAGCGGTTGTTCTTCAGTGCAGCGTGGTTCGATTCCGGTTGTGGATTCCGGTACCGCGGTTTCCAACAGCGAGCGCGTTTCCGCGAACGGTGGTTATCGCCAGACGACGGTGAAGCGTCCCGTGCAATCGCAAACACAGGCGATTCCACAAGGCGATACCGGTGTGGTTGTGATGATCCCGGGCGGGGGCGCAACGACGTCGACACCGATCAGCACCACACCGATTACTCCTGGGCCGATCACGCCAGGGCCGATTGATACATCGCCGGTTCAATCTGCGCCGGTCAATCAGGGCAGCTACAGCATGCCGTCGACGCCGAGTGGAATTCCGTCGGCGAGTTCCGGTGGCCTGTCCGCCGACGAGCAATTGGACGGCCCGGTCCTTGCGCTGCTGACCACTGCTCAGCAACAACAGGCTGGCGGCGACCTGAACGGTGCGTCCTCGAGCCTGGAGCGCGCCCAACGAGTAGCCCCGCGTGAACCTCAAGTGCTTTATCGCCTGGCGCAAGTGCGCATGGCCCAAGGTGATGCCGCGCAAGCCGAGCAATTCGCCCGTCGTGGCCTGACCCTCGCCAATGGCCGTCCGGCTCTTCAAGCCAGCCTCTGGGAGCTGATCGCTCAGGCTCGCGAGAAACAGGGTGATTCCTCGGGTGCGGCACTGGCCCGTCAGAAAGCCAAGGTTACGTCGTAATGGACGCACGTTTTCTCCAGATCGCCGATCAGTTGCTGCTGATCGAGCGAGAGCTGCGGATACAAGGGTGGTGGGACGACGTTCGGCCATCCGCCGAAGCACTTTCCAGCGTGGAACCCTTTTCGGTCGATACGCTGGACTTCGAACAATGGCTGCAGTGGATATTCCTGCCGCGCATGAAAGCGATCCTCGAGCAGGACCTGCCGTTGCCGAATGCTTCAGGGATTCAGGAAATGGCCGAAATGGTCTTCGCTGGACGCAATGTCCAGGGCCGGGATCGCCAGTTGCAAGTGCTGCTCAAAGAGTTTGATCAACTGATCACCGCGGCCCGCTGACTCCCCCCGCCCATTGCAGGAGCCGACCAAACTCGGCTCCTGCAGGCGTTCACTGGCAGTTGTCCGCGATCTGTTTCTGCGTTTCGCCGATACGCTCTTGCCGCTGTGCATCGTCCAGACGGCGCAACTGTCCTTCCACTTCCTCCCTGAGTCGCGGATTGTTCTGCAACTGCGCAAGATTCGTTCGCGCCTGCTCACAAAACACTTTCAACTGTTCCTGCTGCTCGGCAACCTGCTTCTTGACGCTGTTGTCGATGGCCTGTTGATCGCCGATGGCGCCGCCGTTGGCGGGGATGGGTGGTTTGCCCGGCGATGAAGCGGGGGTGACAATGGTCGTGGCTGGCAGGCCTGGGGGCGGCTGGCCATCGAAATGAGTAACGCCTTGGGCGTCGACCCATTTGTAAATCTGCGCGGCCATGGCCGCCGGGCTGAGGACGACCAACAGGCCGGCGATGAAGAAGTGCGTACGCATGCCAATTCCTAGTCAAAAGTTGCGCAATTGAAGCTAACACACATGGGATTTATAGGTTTTTTCTTGCGTTCTCATGCGGTTACTAGAATAAAGCACATAGACGGCTTGACTTGCGAAGGGCGAAACAGAAGAATCCAAAGTCCGCTGTACAGGGACTGCCAGAAGCAGACCCTCTCAGCAGATCATGAGGCGCACATCCGCGCCGACCTGTTACACCCGCAACGCGTTACCTCGCGCTGGGTGGGAGAAGCCCGCAACACTTGGGACGATCCCAATACTTGCTCAGTCAGTGCTGACGTAGTCGGCGACCACCGTCGCTCATGCTCTGCAGAGAAGTAAACCTATTAAGACCCGTCCCATTTTTCGTGGGCGGTATTCTGGCGTTTTAGAGGTGAGCAACGTGGAGCTTTTATCTGGCGGTGAGATGCTCGTCCGCTTCTTGCGTGACGAAGGCGTCAAATATATCTACGGGTACCCGGGTGGTGCTCTTCTTCATGTCTACGATGCCCTGTTCAAAGAACCGGAAGTGACCCACATCCTGGTTCGTCACGAGCAAGCGGCTACCCATATGGCTGACGGCTACGCCCGTGCCACCGGTAAAGCCGGTGTGGTACTGGTGACGTCCGGTCCTGGCGCTACAAACGCCATCACCGGTATTGCCACCGCCTACATGGACTCCATTCCGATGGTGGTTATTTCCGGCCAGGTGCCGAGCACCATGGTCGGTACCGACGCCTTCCAGGAAACCGACATGATCGGTATTTCCCGGCCGATCGTGAAGCACAGCTTCATGATCAAGCATGCGTCGGAAATCCCGGAAGTCATGAAGAAAGCTTTCTACCTGGCGCAATCCGGTCGTCCTGGTCCGGTCGTTGTCGATATCCCGAAAGACATGACCAACCCGGCCGAGAAGTTCGAATACGTCTTCCCGAAAAAAGCCA
>NZ_RCNW01000145.1:0-49259 GCF_004307605.1 Pseudomonas sp. Sample_24 | reverse complement strand
GTGGTCATGGTGGAGACAGCGCCGGTAGCGGCCACAGCGGTAGCCACGGCTCGGGACACTCCGGCAGCACGGCTTCGAACTCAGGGCGCAGCGGCACCCATTCCGAACCAGGTGACGATCACGGCGTCCATCGTTCGGGCGATGACAATGGCGTTCACCGTTCTGGTGATGACAATGGTGTACACCGCTCAGGTGACGACAACGGCGTGCATCGCTCGGGTGATGACAATGGCGTTCATCGTTCAGGCGAGATCGGCGATGACCACGGTATTCGTCGGGCCGGGGAAGTGGGCGATGATCGCGGCCTGCATGCGGCCGGTGAGCCCGGAGATGACAAACGCATGAACTGACTTGCACTGAACCGTGTAGGAGCAAAGCTTGCTCGCGATTGCGGTGGTCCACTCAACGGTGATGTTGATTGACACATCGTTATCGCGAGCAAGCTTTGCTCCTACAGGGGATCACGTGAATCTTCAGTATCCAGCCGCTCGCGCAGAAACCCGATCAACGCCTGCACCGGCCGCGACGTCTGGCGATGCTGCGGATACACCGCCGATAGCGTCAGTGGCTGCGGTCGAAACTCATCGAGCACCGGCACCAGCCTGCCATCCTGCAGCGCCGAACCGACGATGAATGCAGGCAAATAGGTAATCCCCATCCCGGCAATCGCCGCGTCCCTGAGCAACTCTCCGTTATTGACCCGCATCCGCCCGGTGACATTGACGGCCAGTGGCCTGCCCTGTCCGTTGAATCGCCATTGCACCTGTCGGCCGTGGCCATAGGGCAGGCAATCATGGTTGAGCAAATCTTCAGGTTTGACCGGTGTGCCGCGCTCGGCCAAATAGGCCGGACTGGCGCAATACACCCGCTCGATCGAAGCGATGCGTCGGGCAATGAGCGTCGAATCTTCCAGCGTACCGATGCGCAATGCCAGGTCGTAGCCTTCACCGAGCAGATCAACCGGCCGGTCGCTTAAATCCATTTCTACGGTAACGTCACGATAGCGCTGCAAAAACTCCGGCAGCAGCCAGCCCAGATGCGCCAAGGCAAACGACAGCGGAGCGCTCACGCGGACAGTGCCGCGCGGCTCGGTGGTTTGCCCGGCAATGCCCTGCTCCACTTGCTCGACTTCGGCGAGCAGGCGAAGGGCAGATTCGTAGTAGCTCTGGCCCAGAGGTGTGACGTCCAGGCGCCGGGTCGAGCGATTGAGCAGACGCACGCCAAGGCGTTCTTCGAGCTGCATCAAACGGCGGCTGACGAATTGCTTGGACAGGCCCAACTGATCGGCCGCCGCGGTGAAACTGCCAGAATCCATGACCTGGCAAAAAATACGCATGTCTTCGAACGGGTTCATTGTCACGCCTTGGTTGACGGTCCGGTACTTTATACCAAGGTCAGTCTGCCAACGGCTTTTCTGTAGGAGCGAGCCTGCTCGCTCCTACAGGGGCGTTGCTTATTTCGCGGTAAACGTGGTGTAGCTGTTGATCAGGTTGCGGTAGTTCGGGATGCGTTCGGAAAGCAGGTTGGCCAGGCCTTCCATGTCGTTGCGCCAGTCGCCCTGCAGTTCGCAGGCCACGGAGAACCAGTTAAGCAGTTGTGCACCGGCCGCCGACATGCGCGCCCAGGCGGCTTGTTGCACGGTGGTGTTGAAGGTGCCGGAAGCATCGGTCACCACGAACACGTCAAAGCCTTCGGCCAGTGCGGACAGCGTCGGGAACGCCACGCACACGTCGGTCACCACACCGGCAATGATCAGTTGCTTGCGCCCGGTAGCCTTCACTGCCTTGACGAAGTCTTCGTTGTCCCAAGCGTTGATCTGGCCAGGGCGCGCAATGAACGGCGCGTCGGGGAACTGCGCCTTGAGCTCCGGCACGATCGGGCCGTTCGGGCCGCTGTCGAAACTGGTGGTGAGGATGGTCGGCAAGTTGAAGAATTTGGCGATGTCACCCAGGGCCAGTACGTTGTTCTTGAACTCATTGGGCGAAAAATCCTGCACCAGCGAGATCAGACCTGTCTGGTGATCGACCAACAGCACAACGGCATCGTCTTTATTCAGGCGTTTGTAGGGAACGTTGCTCATGGGTAACTCCTCGGTGGATGAATGTCTTTTGGGTGTTCGTCAGAAAGCAAAACACGAGCAGCCGAAGGCGCCCCAGAAACCGGCAAAGTCGCTGACCGGCGCATTCGACAGGCGCGCCCGTTCATGGCTGTGGGAATGCACCGCACACGGACCGCTGCACTGATGAACCTGCGCTTGCAGGGGTGAGGCTGGCCGCCAATGGCCCGGCACTTTCACCACCGGCGACCAATCCGGCAGCACCGGCACACTGGCCGGGCCAAGTTTTTCGAAGTCGCCGGCGGCATACACCACTTTGCCGCCGACCACGGTCAGCACCGACTCGATCCATTTGATCGCTTCTTCGTCGACACTGAAAAAGTCCGCGCTCAACGCCGCGATATCGGCCAGCTGTCCGACCTTGATCTGGCCCTTCTTGCCCTGCTCGGACGAGAACCAGGCGCTGCCATGGGTGAACAGTTCCAGCGCAGTCTGGCGCGACAGGCCTTCGGCATGCAGCGCCATGCCGCCGACGGTGCGTGCGCTGACCATCCAGTACAACGAGGTCCATGGATTGTAGCTCGACACGCGCGTGGCATCGGTGCCCGCGCCTACCGGCACACCTTCAGCGAGCATGCGTTTGATCGGCGGGGTGGCTTCGGCCGCTTTGGCCCCATAACGCTCGACAAAATACTCACCCTGGAACGCCATGCGATCCTGAATCGCAATGCCGCCGCCCAGCGCCCTCACCCGCTCGATGTTCTGCGGGGTAATGGTTTCGGCGTGATCGAAAAACCAGGGCAGGCCATCGAACGGAATATCGCGGTTGACCTTCTCGAACACATCGAGCATGCGACTGATGGATTCGTTGTAGGTGGCATGCAGACGGAACGGCCAGCGCTGTTCGACGAGGTGGCGCACCACCGGCTCCAGCTCGTCCTCCATGCTCTGCGGCAGGTCAGGGCGCGGTTCGAGAAAGTCTTCGAAGTCTGCCGCCGAGAACACCAGCATTTCCCCGGCGCCGTTGTGACGCAGGAAGTCATCGCCCTGGTGCAATTTGACGCTACCGGTCCAGTTCTGGAAGTCGGCCAGCTCTTCTTTGGGTTTCTGGGTAAACAGGTTGTAGGCGATGCGCACGGTCAGTTGCTCATCCTTGGCCAACTGTTCGATCACCTGATAATCGTCGGGATAATTCTGGAAACCACCGCCGGCGTCGATGGCACTGGTCAGGCCCAGACGATTGAGTTCGCGCATGAACTGCCGCGTCGAGTTGACCTGATATTCCAGCGGCAACTTCGGCCCCTTGGCCAGGGTGGAGTAGAGAATCATCGCGTTGGGACGTGCCACCAGCATGCCGGTGGGGTTGCCGTTAGCGTCGCGAACGATTTCGCCGCCCGGCGGGTTCGGCGTGTCGCGGGTGTACCCGGCTACCCGCAGCGCGGCCCGGTTGAGCAAGGCCCGATCATACAAATGCAGGACGAACACCGGTGTGTCCGGCGCCGCCTGATTGAGTTCATCAAGGGTCGGCATGCGTTTTTCGGCAAACTGAAACTCGTTCCAGCCACCCACCACGCGCACCCACTGCGGTGTTGGTGTGCGATCGGCTTGCTCCTTGAGCATGCGCAAGGCGTCGGCCAGCGAGGGCACACCTTCCCAGCGCAATTCAAGGTTGTAGTTCAGGCCCCCGCGGATCAAGTGCAAGTGCGAGTCATTGAGACCGGGAATCACGCAACGGCCCTTGAGGTCGATCACTTGCGTGACCGGACCGCGTAACGCCATGGCCTGGGCATCGCTGCCGACCGCTACAAAGCGGCCGTCACTGATCGCAACCGCACTGGCGTGCGGATTCTCGCGGTCGACCGTATGAAATTGGCCATTGAACAGAATCAGATCGGCGTTCATCGCAGTTCCTTAAGGCAATTTGGCAGGGGACTGGCCGGCTTCCAGCCAGGGCGCAAACAGGCGCGTGGCGAGCGGCATGAAGACGTACACCACTGACAGCACGATGGTCAGGGTGATCAGGAACGTGGCGACCACGTAATTGGAAAGAAATGCGTTGAGCTGCAGCAACGGCCCCCAAAGCAGCGGTACCAACAGCGTGTGCGGCAGGATCACCAGCAGCGTGACCACCGCCTGCTTCCAGCGCGGTGCAGGTGAGCCGGTTTCAGTCTGCGGGGTAAACCAGAACTCGTTGACCGGGTTGACCTCAGTCTGGTCGCCATCAGCGAGCATCGGCGCAGCTTCGTCGACCAGCGCCTGGCGCTGCGGCGAATCGAGCCAGCGCTGCATCGCTTCAGTGGAGCAAAAGCGCAGCACGCAGGTGTACGTGTCGAGACCCGCGTTTTTGCCACGCACCACATCCACCCCCAAGTGCCCCACGCTTTGCCCGGCAACCTTGACGATGTTGCGCAGCCAGGCTTCATACGGCACTTCGGAACCGGCCTTGATCCGATGCTTGACGATCAACGTGACAACTTCATCGAACCCAGGTGTCTGTGTGCTCCGGGACTGGATTTCAGACATGACGAAGGTCTCCGACGTAACAATGTTGAAAGGACTTCAATGTTGCCGATGACGGGAAGGAAAAAATTGCATGTACGTGCTTTTTTTTTAAAACGTGCCGCCCGGACTCAGGGCTTGTGCAACAAATAGGTGTCCATGATCCAGCCATTGGCCTGTCGGGCCGCCTTGCGGACCCGCTCAATCTCATCCGCGACGTCCCTGAGCTTGCCGCTGATCAGGATTTCATCGGGTGTCCCCAGGTAGGCCCCCCAATAAATCTGCGTGTCCTGATCCGCCACTTGTTGGTAGGCGTCCTGGGCATCGAGCATCACCACCAGGCTGTCGGCGTCGCTCACCTGCCCCGCGGCCAGTCGCCGGCCAGTGGTGATTTCAACCGGACGACCGATCTGATTGAGCGTCACTTTGTGCTGCGCCGCCAGCGCCTGAACGCTGGTGATGCCGGGAATCACCTCGTATTCGAAAGCGCAGGTGCCTGCCGCGAGAATGGCCTGCAGGATTCGCAGGGTGCTGTCGTAAAGTGCCGGGTCACCCCATACCAGGAACCCGCCGCACTGGCCGTCCGTCATTTGCTCATTGATCAGGCGCTCGAAGGTACGCTGCTTGACCAGGTTCAGCTCATTGACGCTGCAAGTGTAGTCAACATCGCCACGCTCGCGTTCCGCAACCGGCGCTTCGACAAAGCGGTAATCGCGATGGCTGATGTAACGTTCACAAATGTCGCGGCGCAGGTCGATCAGTTTGTCTTTGCTCCGGCCCTTGTCCATGAGGAAAAACACATCGACCCGATTCAGCGCCTTGACCGCTTGCACGGTGATGTAATCAGGGTTGCCGGCACCGATGCCGATGACCATTATCTTTTTCATCAAGACACCCCTTCAGGATCAGTGCCCGGCAGCCGCAAGCGCCAGCAACCATTGAACCGCAACTCGATGGACGACAGCGGCTCGACATCGATCAGGTTGTAGGCCGGGCTCTGCAGGACGTGACTCAGCGCGGCACGAATGACAAACGGATGGGTAACGGCGATGAAATGCCCAGGTGTTGCTTGCAGCGTCGCCAGCCACTCAGCGGTGCGCCTACAGACCTGGGCCACCGACTCACCACCATGCGGGGCCGCATGCGGGTCGGCAATCCAGCCCTGCAATAATTCAGGTTCGGATGTTTGCACGTCATTGATGCTTGCACCGCACCAGCGCCCGAAATCGCAATCTCTCAGGGCTGCGACCACCTCCATCGTACTGCCGAACAATTCGGCGGTTTGTCGGGTGCGCAGCTCCGGCCCGCATAACAGCTTCGGCGCACCCTTGAATTGAGAACTGCGCGAACCCCGCGCCGATTGCCAATCCATCTCCAGCGGCTCGTTTGTAGGAAACCGCGCAAGTTTTTGTGCGACAGTTCGTGCATGGCACATCAGGGTCAAACGAGTCGCCTTCACGCGGGGTTTCTCTGTCGGGTGGGAAGGATAAACGGCGTTTAATCGCCAGCCAGAGGCAATTGTGCCGTAAGAGTCGGCATCGGGGTTGTTTCCTTTGACTTGAAATGGGTAATGGCCGGATGCCTTTCATGCTACAGGATCAGCCATCTCTGACTGCTCTTTGGGCGTTTGCCTACAAGCCTGATCGACTTACCTGAAGCCCCGATGCGCATCGATCAAAAATCGTCACTGGACGTTGAAATCCCGCACGAAAATTAACTAGACATGCAGTGCGGCTTAAATAAATACTGCTTTCAACGGATTACCGATAGCCCACATCCAGCAGGAGCCCGGATGCCTTGTTTTGCCAGACCCGAACATCGTTTCCGGTCTGGAACCTGACCCACACGAACTTAAGATCCATTCACCCTGACGAGCCCCATGGCAGGGTCTGGAGCGGGCACGGTGATGCGTGTAGTCATACCCGGTAACGAACAAAAAAGAGCGACGCCTTACAAGGCTACCGCCGAAAAAATGCGTGGAAAACCGACAGTGATTGTCAGGCTTGGTGCCCCGTCACCCAGCCCTTTGAGACAGGAGTGCATCCATGCTGGTCTTGCGCCCAGTGCAGTTAACCGACCTGCCCCAGTTGCAGCGCCTTGCTCGCGAAAGCCTGGTGGGCGTCACGTCCTTGCCGGACGACAGCGAGCGCTTGCGCGATAAAATCCTCGATTCCTGCACATCTTTCGAGCAAAACGTGCAGAACCCCGGGCCGGAGAATTATTTCTTCGTACTCGAGGACCTGACAAACCGGTCTCTGATCGGATGTTCGGAGATTCTGGCGACTGCCGGGTTCGACGAACCGTTCTACAGCCTGCGCAATCGCCACTTCAATAGTGCCTCGCGGGAGTTGAACATCGAGCACGGCGTGCCGGCGTTGTCGCTGTGCCAGGACCTCAGTGGCCACACATTGCTGCGCGGTTTTCACATCGATGGCGCATGGACAGGAACGGCCGCCTCCGAACTGTTGTCGCGAGCGCGCCTGCTGTTCATCGCCGCCCATGCCCAGCGCTTTTGCGACACAGTGATTACCGAAATCGTCGGTTACAGCAGCGATGAGGGACATTCACCCTTCTGGGATGCCGTGGGCAAACACTTCTTCGACCTGCCCTACGTCGAAGCGGAGCGCTTGTGTGGCCTGGAAAGCCGGGCGTTCCTCGCCGAATTGATGCCGCAATATCCGATCTACGTGCCCATGCTGCCCCAAGCCGCGCAGGACTGCATCGGCCGGATCCACCCCGATGGCCAGGAAGCATTCGATATTCTTCAGCGCGAGGGATTCGAAACCAATCACTACGTCGACCTTTTCGACGGCGGTCCAACCCTGCTGGCCCGCACGGGCAACATACGGTCCATCGCCCAAAGCCAAACCACCCAGGCCAGCCCCGGTGCGTTCATCGACGCTCGAGGGCGTTACCTGGTCAGCAATGATTCGCTGGAGAACTTTCGCGTCATCATTGCAGAACTGGACTACCTGCCCGGAAAACCCGTGACCCTCGATGCCGCGATGTGTGCAGCGTTGAAGGTGACCGAGGGCCGTCAGGTTCGGTTGATTGCCCTGTGAGCATCGTTGTGTGCGGTGCCCGACAACGATCCCCGTACAAACCCGAAGCAGGAGCGGCATCATGATTGTTCGACCGGCCCAGGTGACCGACCTGCCTGCCCTGCTCGCGTTGGTTCGGCTTGCGGGCCGAGGGATGACGACTTTGCCGGCCGACGAAGAACGACTGAACTACCGATTGCGATGGGCAAAAAGAACGTTCGCCGAGCAGGTCGAACGTGCCGATGCGGATTACCTGTTCGTACTCGAAGACGACGATCAGCAAGTGGTGGGCGTGAGTGCCGTGGCGGGAGCCGTTGGCCTGCGTGAACCCTGGTACAACTATCGGGTCGGTCTGACGGTCAGCTCATCCCCGGACCTGGGGATCCAGCGACACATTCCGACCTTGTTCCTGAGCAATGAAATGACCGGGCAATCGGAACTCCGCACGTTGTTCCTGCGCCCCGACCAGCGCCTGGGCAGCCACGGTCGACTTCTATCCCTGAGTCGCCTGTTGTTTGTCGCGGAGTTCCCGAGCTTGTTTGGCGACAAACTCATCGCCGAGCTGCGCGGCAGTGCCGACGAACAGGGCTGTTCGCCCTTCTGGGACAGCGTGGGCCGCCACTTTTTCCAGATGGATTTCAGCCACGCCGATCACCTGTCCGGGTTGGGCAACAAATCGTTCATCGCCGAACTGATGCCACGCCAACCCATTTACACCTGTCTGCTCACAGAACAGGCTCAAGCCGTGATCGGCAAACCTCACGCCAACAGCGAAGCGGCACTGAAAATCCTCAGCGACGAGGGTTTTGACCACAAAGGATATATCGACATTTTCGACGCCGGCCCGGTCATCGAAGCCCCGACCTCCGGCATTCGCACCGTGCGCGACAGTCAATTGCTTGATTTGGCCATTGGCGCCCCGGACGAGCAGGCGCCGCTGTGGCTGATCCACAACCGCCGACTGGAAAACTGTCGCATCACTGCTGCCCGGGCTCGACAATCAGGGCACAGTCTGGTGGTTGATCGTCTCACCGCCAAACGCCTGCAATTGCGACCCGGCGATTCTGTTCGAGCCGTCCCCTTGCTCAAACAACAGCAGCAGGCAGTGGCGGCGTAACACCTCAATTGCCTGGCGTGCCGTTGGTCGCTCAACCCAAGCCGACATCCCCCAGACATACCCGCGTTTACCTTGAAACAGACAATGGCACACACCAAAAGGCAGCAATCACGGCAAATTCGTCATCATTCTCGACTCGCCAGCGTGATAGCCTTTTACAACTTCGGCGTTGACACTTTTGCTCAAGCCCTTCCATTTCCATTGGTGGAACTCATATGTCCAGGCTGTCTCATCAAGATTTGCGCCACAATTTTCGCCAGCTGTTCGCGTCCAAAACCTGCTATCACACCGCATCGGTCTTCGATCCGATGTCGGCGCGCATCGCCGCCGACCTGGGGTTTGAGGTAGGCATCTTGGGAGGTTCGGTTGCATCGTTACAAGTGCTGGGCGCCCCCGACTTTGCCTTGATCACCCTCAGTGAGTTCGCCGAGCAGGCCACCCGTATCGGGCGTGTCGCCCAGTTACCGGTCATCGCCGACGCCGACCATGGCTACGGCAATGCATTGAATGTGATGCGTACCATTGTCGAACTGGAACGTGCCGGCATCGCGGCCCTGACCATCGAAGACACCCTGCTGCCCGCCCAATTCGGCCGCAAATCCACCGACTTGATAACCGTCGCCGAGGGCGTCGGCAAGATCCGCGCGGCACTGGAAGCCCGCTGCGATTCAGAAATGGCAATCATTGCCCGCACCAACGCAGGGATCCTGCCGGTGCAGGAAATCATCAGCCGCACCAAGCAATACCAGCGCGCCGGTGCCGATGGTATTTGCATGGTAGGGGTAAAGGATTTCGATCATCTGGAGCAAATCGCCGAGCACCTGAGCGTCCCGTTGATGCTGGTGACCTACGGCAACCCGCTGCTGCGTGACGACAAACGTCTGGCCGAACTTGGCGTGCGCGTGGTAATCGACGGCCACGGCGCCTACTTCGCCGCCATCAAGGCGACCTACGACAGCCTGCGCGAACAACGCCAGATCTTCACCCAGGCCTCTGACCTGAGCGCTACCGAACTGACTCACACCTACACTCAGCCTGAAGAGTACATCCGCTATGCGGAGGAATTCATGAGCGTCAAGGAGTGATGGGCAGGCGGTAGTCAGGCGGCGACAATGGGATCAGGGGATCAAACCGAGCCGAGCAGCTCATGCCGTGGCCTGTCGTCACGGCAACAGATCACCCGATTACGCCCCGTGCTCTTGGCTTCATACAGCGCCTGATCCGCATCATTGAGCCACAGGGTCGCGTCGGTGTGGCCTGCATTGAACGCCGCAAGACCAATACTCAGGCTGACCTTCAACGTCGGATTCTGTTCATAACCCAGGGTGGCGAAGCGATCACGCAAGCCCTCCATGACGGCAGCGGCACTGCTCAGGGGCAGGTCCGGCAGGATCACGCAAAATTCATCGCCGCCATAACGCCCGGCGACATCCGTGGCCCGCAGGTTGTGTTTGAGCATCTTGCTCAGTTGCCGCAACACGATGTCTCCGGCGACGTGACCGTAGGTGTCGTTGATGATTTTGAAATGGTCGATGTCGATCAGGGCAATCGCCCCGCCCTGGCGTTGCCGCTGGCAGCGCTGGAATTCCACTTCCAGCTGGTCCTTCCAGGCGCCGTGGTTGAGCAATCCGGTCAGGCTGTCGGTGCGGCTCAGGGCCAGTAACTCGCGCTTTTGCCGCCCGAGGGTATAAGCCTGGCGATAGCAGATCCAGCCCAGCGCCAGCGGATAAAGACACATCAGCGGCAAACAGGCGTAGAGCTGGATCTGGCTGGTTTCGGGAACCACGACGGGGTTGAAAAACAGCCAGCCGACGCCCATCCCGAGTACCTGCGCGGCGGTCCCCGTCAGCAGAAAGCGCAAACCGCCAATGGCGACATTATTCATCGCCATCATCGAAAGGGTGGTGGCGGCAGGCAAAGGATTGAAGTGCATGGCGACAACCCAGAACCCACCCATAAAGGCGTCCACCAACAGGTTACGCTGTTCCGCGTGGTAGGGACGCGCAACCCGACGCGACCAATGGTAGGCCAGGTGCGGCCAGAGCAACCCATTGAACAACATCAGGCCCCATACCCAAGGCGCCGGGTTCAATGGGAACATCGCCACACTCACGCATAACAAACCCAACCCGAGGCCGAGGATGCGCGATGTGTAGAGCCTCCTGGCCAGTGAAAGTCCTTTTCCTCCCATCTTTCCCATTGGGACCTCTGCCGCACGGAACAAAATCTGATTACACCGGTGGTGCAGGTACTGTCGGAGTCTAACAGGGCAACGTCAAATAGCCATCACCGGCTAGCGGCGCATAGGCCGAGCGCTGTGTGCGAGTCTGATCGCGCCCACTTGATGAAGATCACGCGCAATACCGCTTCGTTTGGCTATACATGAAAGAAGCGTTCGCTAAACCACGAGCAAACAGGAGGCCCATGCAGACCTTTCAAGTGCTGATCATCGGTAGCGGCTTTGGAGGTCAGTGCGCCGCCGTCAATTTGCTCAAGGCCGGCATTACCGACTTCCGTGTGCTGGAGCGGCGGGACTTCTTCGGTGGCACCTGGTGCCAGAACACCTACCCCGGCGCCGCCGTCGATGTGCCTTCACCGCTGTATTCACTGTCCTTTGCCCCCTACCGCTGGACGCAGATGTTTGCCGAACAGGCCGAACTTCATCGCTACACCGGTCATGTGATCGAGCACTTTGGCCTGCGCGAACGAGTGGAATTGCAAGCCGATGTCGAGCGTGTCGAATGGGACGATGCCGGCAAACGCTGGGCCGTGCACACTGCCGCCAAAGGCACGTTTCACGCACAATTTCTGATCAACGCCACGGGTCCCTTGAGCCAACCGGTAATTCCGCATTTCGAGGGGCAGGAACGCTTTCAGGGCAAAACCTTTCATACCAACAATTGGGACCATTCCTACGATTACCGGCAAAAACGCGTGGCCATTGTCGGCAGCGGTGCCAGCGCGGCGCAGGTGATTCCGGCGATAGCCCCGGATGTCGGGCACTTGCATGTATTCCAGCGTACGCCGCATTGGGTGCTGCCTCGGGCTGACCGCACATTCGGGCGTTTCCAGCGTTGGCTGCTCGGGATCAGGCCGGCCTACAAGCTGCTGCGCTGGATGATCTACTGGCAGTTTGAAACCCGGGTGATCGCCTTCAAATACTCGAAACCGGCGTTGCACATGGTCCAGCAAAAGGCCCTGCGCTTCATCAGGCGCCAGGTTCCCGACGGCGAACTTCGGCGAAAACTGACGCCGGACTACACTATCGGCTGCAAACGGGTGATTCTATCGAACACGCTGTACCCGGCGCTGGCCCGCAGCAACGTAACGCTGAACAGCCGCGAACAGGCCATCGCCGCTATCGACGAAACCGGTATCGTCATGCAGGACGGCCAACACATCGATCTCGATCTGATTATCTGGTCCACCGGTTATGACGCCACCGACGGGGTGATTTCCTACCCGGTCAGCGGCAAGAACGGCACGCAACTGCGAAATGTATGGCGCGAATTCCCCCGAGCCTACCTCGGCACTGCCCTGCCGGACTTTCCCAACCTGTTTATCGTCACCGGCCCGAACACGGGCATCGGCCACACCTCGGCGCTGTTCATCATCGAATCGCAAATGAACTACATCCTCGACTGCATTCAAACGTTAAAAGCACAAGGTTTACGCAGCATTGAAGTTCGCCCGGAAGCAGAACGTACCTACACTGAAATGATCCATAGAGAAATGGAGCGCACGGTGTGGAAGTCGGGAGGCTGCCACAGTTGGTATCAAAGCAAGAGCGGTCATGTGATTGCCATGTTTCCGGGGTTCAGTTTCAGCTTCCACCGCTTGACCCGAACCTTGAAACCGGCCGATCACATTTTGTCCTGATTCGTCAGAAGGAAGGCGCCTGATGCTTTTACTGGTTGTCGCAATCGCGGTTTTTGCCGCCTGGAGCTGGTTGAGCTACCCGGCCATCGGCTATTGGATCTATGAATTGAGCACGGCCGCCGAAGCCAAGTTGTACAAGCTGCACAAGATTGTCGTGCCCATCGCCGAAATGACCGTTTCGACCTGGCAAGGTGGCCCCTACGAAGCATCCAGCAATGTGTTGATGCTGCATGGTTTTAGCGCCGATAAAAATATCTGGCTGCGCTTTGCCCGATATTTTGTCGGCAATTATCGGGTCATCATCCCCGACATCGCCGGTCATGGCGAAACCGGCTTCAAGGCCGGCGGCGGCTATGACATCCCGTTGCAGGCCAAGCGCATGATCCAATTGCTGGATGTGTGCGGCGTGGACAAGGTTCATGTGATTGGCAACTCGATGGGCGGGTATCTGGCGGCATGGCTGGCGGCAACTTACCCGGAACGCATCGTTTCGGTCGCCCTGATTGATCCGGCGGGCGTGACCGCGCCCGAACCCAGTGATCTGGAGCGGCATCTGGCCCGGGGCCACAATCCTTTCCTGATCAACTCCCGCGAAGAATTCAAATACCTCTATGCCATGACCATGGCCGATCCACCATGGGTGCCGCGCGTGGTGCTGGATGCCTTTGCCCATCGCTATGAACAGTCGCGGGACGAACTGGAAGAGATTTTTCGCGACTTCCGCGCCAGCCCGCCGATGGAGCCGAAACTCCCTTCGATCAAAGCCCCGGCCCTGCTGCTCTGGGGACGCAAGGACCGTTTGATCGATGTCAGCAGTGTGGCGATCTGGAGCAAAGGCATCGCTGATCTACGGGTAGAAATCTGGGAAGGCGTCGGCCATATGCCCATGGTCGAGGCACCGGCCGGTTCAGCCCACCTGTATCGGGAGTTTTTGGCATCGCTGCGCTCGGAAAGCCCACAGGATCAACGACTGCACTGAAGATGCAGTCCTTTGCAGAATGAAGTTCGTCAGAAACTTCGTTTGTCGGCGACGCCCAAGGCTGCGATCTTTTGATCCATCCTTCTCGTTACCGCGCCAGGAATTCTGTTCATGAACCACCCTAGCTTCGTCAGCCCTGACCTGATCCGCCAACGCTTTTCCAGAGCGATGTCCGACATGTACCGCGAAGAAGTGCCGCTGTACGGCGCGTTGATGGAATTGGTGGAACAGACCAACCGTCACGTGCTCGACAGCGATCCGCAAGTGGCGCAGCAGTTGAACAGCACTGGCGAAATCGAACGCCTGGACCTGGAGCGCCACGGTGCGATCCGGGTCGGCACGGCCGCTGAACTGGCCACCCTCGCCCGCCTGTTCGCGGTGATGGGCATGCAACCCGTGGGTTATTACGATTTGACCCCGGCCGGCGTCCCCGTGCACTCCACGGCATTTCGTGCCGTGCATGAAGCAGCGTTGCAGGTCAGCCCGTTCCGTGTTTTCACCTCGCTATTGCGCCTGGAACTGATCGAAGATCTTGAGTTGCGGGCCTTCGCCCAGTCGGTTTTGGATAAACGGTCGATCTTCACCCCGACTGCGCTCACGTTGATCGAGCGCGCCGAGACCCAGGGCGGTCTCACCGAACAAGAGGCGGTAACATTCGTCGAGCAGGCGCTGGAAACCTTCCGCTGGCACCACAGTGCCACTGTGACCGCCGAGCAATATCAGAAGCTCAGCGCCCAGCATCGCCTGATCGCCGATGTCGTGGCTTTCAAGGGGCCGCATATCAATCACCTGACTCCGCGTACCCTGGACATCGACATCGTCCAGGCACAAATGCCTGCCCATGGCATCACCCCCAAAGCGGTAATCGAAGGTCCGCCCCGTCGTCAGTGCCCTATTCTGCTGCGCCAGACCAGTTTCAAGGCACTCGACGAACCGGTCGCGTTCATCGACCAAGCCCAAACACGCGGCAGTCACAGCGCCCGTTTCGGTGAGATCGAACAACGTGGCGCTGCGCTCACGCCCAAAGGCCGGGCGCTGTATGACCGCCTGCTCAATGCGGCGCGGGATGAACTCAAGGATTTCCCCAATGAAGCCAATGCCAAGCGTTACAACACGCTGATGGCGCAACACTTCAGCGAATTTCCCGACACCTACGAAGACATGCGCCGTCAGGAGCTGGCGTACTTTCGCTATTTTGTGACAGAAAAAGGCCTGGCAGCAGCCGAACTGAAAACCCTGCCACTGGAAGATCTGGTCAGCGGTGGTTATCTGCGAGTCGAACCGTTGGTGTACGAAGATTTCCTGCCGGTCAGCGCGGCGGGGATTTTTCAGTCAAATCTGGGGGACGCGGCGCAGACCCACTATGGCGTGCATTCCAATCAGCAAGCGTTCGAGAGAGCCTTGGGGCGCCCGACCATTGATGAATTGGGGTTGTATGCCGAGACCCAGCGGCGCTCGATCGAGCAGTGTTTTGCCTCGTTCGTACACTGACACTGGACTGACTGCGGGAGCGAGCACGCTCGCTCCCGCAGAGTGGGTTATTTCAGTTTCGCCAATAGCGCTTCAGCCGTTGCCTGTGACGACGCCGGATTCTGCCCCGTCAGCAACAGACCATCCGTGAGCACATAGCTCGCCCAGTCCGGGCCCTTGGAAAAAATCCCGCCTTTGGCCTTGAGCTCGTCTTCGACCAGAAACGGCACGACGTTGGTCAATTGCACGGCGTCCTCCTCACTGTTGGTGAACCCCGTCACCTTCTTGCCTTTGACCAAGGGCTGGCCGTCGGCGCTCTTGGCATGCCGTAAAACACCCGGGGCATGGCAAACGGTCGCGACCGGTTTGCCGGCGTTGTAAAAAGATTCGATCAGGGCAATCGAATGCTTGTCTTCGGCCAGGTCCCAAAGCGGACCATGGCCGCCGGGATAGAAAATCGCATCGTAATCGCTGGCCTTGACCGAGCTGAGCAGCACGGTGGATGCCAAGGCCGACTGCGCAGCCGTGTCCTTGCGAAAACGCTCGGTGGCTTCAGTTTGTGCATCCGGTTCGTCACTTTTCGGGTCCAGCGGTGGTTGCCCGCCTTTGGGTGAAGCCAGGGTCAACTGAGCGCCGGCATCCTTGAAGGCGTAATACGGTGCCGCGAATTCCTCCAGCCAGAATCCGGTTTTCTTGCCGGTGTTACCCAATTGATCGTGGGACGTTAAAACCATCAGGATTTTCATGTCGTCACTCCGTCTCGGGACTGCAGTGGTGGCTTATAGCCGTGATGCGCCGAAAACTGCTCGCTTGGCACGCTGCAGGTTCTCGGCGCGAGGTGGATCATTCGGTCTGTCGGGCGATTCGACAAGGTGCGCCACAATTCGACCTGTATTGCGCAGCAACCTGCGCAGATATCGAGGTGTTTTAGCGAAAGAACGTTCCCCTGAATTGACTCGACCTGCGGCCTCAGGGGGCTTCGCGGCTTATGGCACGGACCTTGTTAATCGTGAGACCCCCATCAGGCGAACGTGCCTTTCGGGAGCCTCACTTTACTCTAGCAAGGAGAGCATCCATGGCTACACCCGCGTATATGTATGTGAATGGCGTGACACAAGGCTTGATCACTGACGGTGCTTTCACGGCTGACTCCGTTGGCAACATCTTTCAGGAAGGTCGTGAAAATGAGGTCATGGTTCAAGGTTTCAGCCACGAACTGACAATGCCGCGCGATCCGCAATCTGGTCAAACAACAGGCCTACGCATTCACAAACCGGTAATAATCACGAAGGTCTTCGACAAATCTTCGCCCTTACTACTGCAGGCGTTGACGACGGGTGAAGTGATGACATCTGTCCTGATCAAATGGTACCGCATATCGATAAAGGGGACTCAAGAGCACTACTACACCACCGAGCTTGAAGATGCGATCATCGTCCATATCAAAGATTACATGCACAACTGCCAGGATCCGGCGAATTCGCATTTCACGCATTTACAAGACGTGCACTTTACCTATCGAAAAATAACCTGGACCCACGAAGTAAGTGGTACTTCGGGCTCCGATGACTGGCGCTCGCCGGCAGGCTGATGTGCTCGTGCAATAACTATCGAACCGCTTTTTTCCGGTCTAATTTATAGATCGTATTGGAGAAGCCCCATACGCAAAGAAGAGTTCGCCCAGTGCAATGGCCTCGGCATCCCTGCACCGGTAAAGAGCCGCAACACTGGGCGAACGAGACGCATATTAAATCAACGCCTGGAAGTTGTCCGCGAATATAAACATGAAATTTACAGATACATATTTATCAAATGTCGACTCCAATATAATTTGCATCACTCACTGAACTCACCAGCTCGTTAAAAAAAGTGAATATCCCTGTACAAGTTGTACAGGAACATTCAACCGATAGAGCAGATACTCAACTTTTGCGTGTAGTGACCTTCAGTATATCGGTGTAAACCACATTCACCGTCTGGCCTTTCTTCAGATCCTTTAGCTTGGCTTGCATTTCAGGTCTTACGACATCGATCGTCTTGGACTGGCCTTTGGGATTTTCGAAGGTCACCCGATTGTTCTTCACATCGATGTCGGTGATCTTCAGTTGTACCTGTACCTGACGGTAGGCTTCACCCCCCGGATTGGCGCTGCCGGGCGCGGCGCGGGCTTCACCGGTTCGCTCGATGCTGCCCGGCAAGCCTTTGTCGATATCGGTGTCGAGGTAAGCCGCCACAGCGCGGGTCACCTCAATGTCCACTTGGTCGCCGGCCTTCAGGTTGCCGAGGTTCTTGGCCTTCTCGGTCAATTGCACATGCACCTGATTGCCCTCAGGCCCCTCAAGCACGACTTGATGATTGGCGGCATCGACCGACACGACTTTGGTGGTGATTTGATCTGCTTCCACGACGGCAGACAGCGGGATGTCAGCCGCAATGACACTCAGGCTGGTGGCAGAGAGCAAGGTGGCAAGGGTGATGGCTTTGGTCAGTGCGTGAAGTTTCATAGGCAGAACATTCCCTGTGATCATTGGCGACAAACGGCTTTGAACCCGGGTTAAAAGCCGCGTGCGAATGAGCATAGACGCTGTTGCGCGAGTTCGACGCTAATCTGCATTCTTCGCGGTTTCTTGCGCTGTCGACTCTCCGCTGCGGGTGCCCTTGCCACTTTCCTCGCGCCGCGTCGGATCGGTTGGACGCAGGGCATCGTTGTCGCGTTCTGTTTCCCCCGGTGGACGGGGCTCGTCGGGGTTTTCTGATTCCGGTGTCGGTTTCATGGCGTATTCCTCATGCCTCGGGGTCTTCGACTTCCCGGGCAACGTTGATGGCCGGTGAGTCTTTGTGGGACTGCTCCGCTCTGGCTCGCAAGTCTTGCCACTGTTGAAGGTCAACCGCGCCCTGACCCAGCAAATCGTCGGCCAGACGCAGCAATTCCATGTAATGCGCGTCCGGGGATTGTTGCCAGTAAGCCTGGTCTTCAAACAGGCGCTGCCATGCGTCAAGGTCGGGTGGGGTGAGGTCTTCGCGCATGACAGTCTCCGGTCTGTGGCCTTCTTGATTTAGGAGGCCCGCGAACATCAGAGAGTTCCGGCTCAATACCCGGTCATTTCCAGATACCCCTGCCCTTTATGGCTGCCGCTCAAGCGCACCGGGCCTTCCCAGTAAGGAATGCGCAAATCCATCCAGGCCCCGGGATTGAGGGCGTTGATGACGATGTCGAGGTGTTTGTCGGGAATCCGGATCGACCAGCGCACCGGCATCTCGCGCCCTGCCACCGTAGCGGTGTCCTGCGGGACGAGGCGGATGTCGCCGGCCCTTAGCAGTTGCGTCTGGCCTCGGGCATCGATCCACGTTCCAGTCAAATAGGGCTCACCGTCCTTGTGCCGCATGCGATAGAGCATCACTTGTTCGCCACTCTCCAGGTGCAGGGAAAACCAGTCCCACCCGGTCTGATTGGCCGTCAGCGGCTGGCTGCTCCATTCGCGGTCGAGCCACGCGGGGCCGCTGACTTGATACGGCTTGCCGTCGATCTCAAGCGTGCCGCTGGCCTGGAAAAACGGTTGGCTGTAGTAATACGACGCCTGGCCTTGCTCGGATTTTTGGCTAAACCCCTGGTCACCTTGCAACACCAGCGGTTGGGTCGACGTCAGCCGCAATCGATAACTGAAGGCTTTGTCCCGGGCACTGAGTTGCAGGTCGGTCAATGGGTTTTCAGAAGAGGCCTGGCTGCTGAACACCCAGTCGTCGATCCACGCGCTGAACGGCGTCAGGCTGACGCCCGCCTGACCGACGCCCCCCCGGGCATAACGTTCGGCTGCATGATGTGCCGTCGCCGAGGTCACTGCTGCATGCCCGAGCCAGATCGTCTGATTCTCCCAGCCCTTGACCTCGGGTGTGGCTTTCAAGGCACTGCGAAACAATGTCCACTGCGCGCCGAATTCGTGACCCTGCGGGTCCTTGAGGTTGGCGGTGACGTACCACCACTCGATCCGGAAACCGTCATGAGGGCCGTGATCCGCCGGGAAGCTGAACACTCGACCGGGCACCACCTTGGTGAATGCACTCGCTTGATTGCCCAGCCCCGCAAAGCCTTTTTCCGATGGCGCCGGTTGCTCGCAACCGCTCGACAAGACTGCCAACAGGCACACGACGCACTTAATCCTCATGGGCAAAAGTCCTCAGCAGGTCCGCTGGCTGCGTGCGGTACAACGCGTAAAGCGGCCATGCCGACGCCAGCAACGTTGCCAGCAATGCCAGCCCCATCAACTGCAGCAATTGCAGCGGGAACACCCGCAGTGGCAAGCGCCAGCCGAACGCCTGAACGTTGATCACCGTGTCGAGACACCAGGCCAACGCAATGCCCAACGGCAGTGCCAGCGCCAGGGTCAGCACTGCCAGCAACCAGGTTTGCCCGAGGTTGAGCCGCATCAATTGCTGTCGCGTCACCCCCAGCGCCCATAATGGCGCCAGTTGCCCGAGGCGGCTCTGACTCTGGGTAAGCAGGCTGATGAACAACGCCACGCCGGCCACGCACAGGGTCAGGCTGTTGAGGGCGGCGGTGGCGGCGAACGTTCGCTCGAATACTTGCGTGGACCATCCCTTGAGCCGCGCCTGGTCGACGATGCGGCTGTCTTCAAGGTCAAAGCGCGCCTGCAAGGCCTGTACGAACGGTGCAATCAACGTCGGCTCGATGCGCAGATTGAAACGGTTCGGCGTCAATTGCGGCCAACCACGCAACAGATGATTGATGTTCACCAGCACGTGGCCCTTGGGATTTCCGTAATCGGCGTAGATCCCGATGATGCGCGGCGACCACGGGCCATTGGGCGTCGCCATCGACAGATGATCGCCCAAGCCGACCTTCAAACGCCGGGCCAGCTGTTCGCTGAGCATCACCGCGTCGTCCGTCGCCAGCTGCTCCCAGGGCTTGTCGCCCAAGGCTTCGAGCAGTGGCCAGTGCTGACGATAGGTCGGGTGATCGATCACCCCGAACACATCCGCCGGCCAACCTTGCAATTGAATCGGCACTTGCCAGTTGGGCAATACCGCCGTGAGTTGCGGCTGCTGCATCAGCCAGCCGTGCAGCTCCCGGGCCTGGGTCGGGTTTTGTGGATTGAGGTAAAGCTCGGCGGTCAGCCGTTGTTCCAGCCAGTCGCTGAACGTCTGGCGAAAACCGGCGGTCATGCTGCCGGCCCCGATGTTCGCCGCCAGCGCCAACAGCAGCGCCATCAGCGCCAGGCTCAGGGCCGGTAACTGCTGGCGGCAATCGGCGAGAAACCACTGGCCGAGCACCGACCGAGCGCGATGCAGCAGCAGATTGAGTAGCGCATCGAGCACCACGGGCAACGCCAGTGCCGCACCGATCAACAGTGTCGCCATCAACAAAAACCCGCTGATCAGACTGTCACCCAACACCAGCGCCAACCCGGCGCTTGCCAGGGCTATCGCCGCCACCCAGCCCTGGCGCCGCAACCAACGCGCATGCGCCTGATGCCACGCCTGCGGATCGGCCAGGGCCAGCAATGGCAAACGCGACGCCCGCCACAGGCTGTTGGCACCGGCGAGCAACGCGCCCAGCAGGCTTAACCCTATGCCGCCGAGCCACCACAGTGGACTGAGGTTCAACTGCCCCGCCACTTCCGCGCCGTACAAGCCGCGCAGGCTGGCGGCGACATCCGGCAGCAACACGCCGGCCAGTAAATAGCCGCTGACCACCCCGGCCAACCCGCCTACCAGGGCCAGCCCACCCAGTTCGACGGCGAGACAGGTGATCAGCATCCGCGCACTGACGCCACAGGCACGCATCGTGCGCAGCAAACCACGGCGCTGTTCCAGGGCGAGGCCGATGGCTGCATGCACGATAAACAGTCCGACCACGAACGACAGAAACCCCAACGCATTGAGATTCAGATGAAAGCTTTCGGTCAGGCGTGCCAGATTGTTTTCTTCAGCGCTGCTTTTGAATTGCAGTTGTCCCTTGAACGCATCGGGAAGTGGCGCAATGAAATCCTTGGGCAGTAACAACCGCGACAGCTGTTCCGGCAAACCGAGAATCTGTTGGGCAAACCCGATGTCCACCAGCAACACCCCCGGGGCCATATCGGTTTGCGCATGCAGGGGCGGCAACGATGTCCCGCTTACGCTCAAAGGTCGGTCACCTTCTTTCAATCCCAATGACTGCAAGGTCGATGGCGCAATCCAGGTACTTCCCGGCGCAGTAAAGAACTCGACCACCTGTTCGATTGCCAACGCCTGGCCCGCCACCGGCGAACCACCCGGCAGTGACACCGGTTCGATGCCCATCAGTTGCAGCCGTTGATCTTCATGGTCCTTGAGCGTCAGCCTTCCCTGCAGTACCGGCGACACCGGCCAACCGGCGCGACGCAGGTCGACAAACCATTGCTGCGGGAACGTCCCGCCAGCGGTTGCACTGAGGCTGGCCTGGGGTTCACCGCCAATCAGCTGGCTGGCGCGGGCGTAGCTTTCTCGCGCCTGGCTGTTCAACGCTTGCACGCCGGTCAGCAGACTGGTGGCCAGCCACAGCCCGGTCAGCACACTGAAAAACTGCACTGGATGCTGTCGCCAGTGACTGAGCAGCGCGCGCAGGGTTTCGCCGAAGATGCGCATCTCAGCGACCGTCCACACCGAGCAGACGACCACCGTGCAGCACCACTTTTTCTGCCAGCTGCGCCGCCACGCCCTGACTGTGAGTGACCATCAACAGCGTCGTGGTGCTGTCGTCGAGCAACGCCAGCAATAACCGCAATACCTCGGCACTGGTGGTTTCATCCAGGCTGCCGGTAGGTTCGTCGGCCAGCAACAGCTTCGGCCGTGAGGCCAAGGCTCGCCCCAGTGCAACACGCTGCTGCTGACCGCCAGACAATTGCTCCGGATAACGTTTGAGCAACTCGCCCAGCCCCAAACGTTGCACCAGATGCGCCTGCCAGCGTGGATCATGACGACCGGCAAGCCGCGCCTGAAAGGCCAGGTTGTCCTCCACCCGCAGGCTGCCGATCAGGTTGAACTGTTGGAACACCAGGCCGATTTCGGTGCGCCGCCACTTCGCCAGTTGCCCTTCGTTCATCTGTTCCAGACGATGCTCACCGCTGCGGATACTGCCGCGGTCGACCTTGTCCAGGCCGGCGATCAGGTGCAGCAAGGTGCTCTTGCCGCTGCCCGACTCGCCCATCAACGCCAGACTGCTGCCGGGCTTGAGCGTCAGGTCGACACCTTGCAGCACCGGCAACGGCCCCTGCGGCGTGGCGTAGCTTTTGAAGACACCCTGGACCTCAAGCATGAGAGAACCCGTTCGATTGGCGTGGGCCAAGGATAGCGGGCCTGAATGGTTTTTGTCCGTTGGCGATTGCCATCTGGAACGGGCGCCGCCCTACCCTCGAGGCTGGTCTGACCATAACGATAAGAAACGGAGACGCCATGCCACGTTTTACTTTGAGCCACCGCGGCCTGCTGGCCTGCCTGATCACCGCGTGCCTGACGCAATCGGCGGTGGCCGCCGATGCACCAGTCGCCGCCAGCGCGCAAACCGCCGCCAGCAACAGTGCCGTGTTGCAACAACTGCCCTTTAGCGATCGCACTGACTTCGAGTCGGTGGGCAAGGGCTTGATTGCGCCCTTCAAGGGCCAGGTCAAGGATGCCGCCGGCAAGATCATCTGGGATGTCCAGGCTTATGACTTCCTGCTCAAGGACCAGGCTCCGGATTCGGTCAACCCGAGTCTTTGGCGTCTGGCTCAACTCAATGCCCATGCCGGGCTGTTCGAAGTCAGCCCGAAGATTTACCAGGTGCGTGGTCTCGACGTGGCCAATATGACCATCATCGAGGGCGATGACGGGTTGATCATCATCGACCCGCTGACCATGGCCGAAACCGCCAAAGCAGCGCTGGCGCTGTACTACCAGAACCGTCCGCAGAAACCGGTGGTGGCGGTGATCTACAGCCACACTCACGTTGACCATTTCGGTGGTGTACGCGGGGTGATCGACGAGGCCGACGTCAAGGCCGGCAAGGTCAAGGTGTTCGCCCCCGTCGGGTTCATGGAACACGTGATGAGCGAGAACGTGTTCGCCGGCAATGCCATGAGCCGTCGCGCGCAGTACCAGTTCGGCAGTCTGTTGCCTCGCGGTGAAAAGGGCCAGGTCGATGCAGGTCTGGGCAAAAGCACGCCGAGCGGCGGCACCATCACCCTGATCGCGCCGACCGACCTGATCGACAAGGAACTGCAAACCCGCACTATCGCCGGGTTGGAGGTAGAGTTTCAGCTCACACCGGGCACCGAAGCGCCGGCAGAAATGAACCTCTACCTGCCGCAACTGCGCGCCTTGTGCATGGCGGAAAACGCCACGCAAATGATGCACAACATTCTTACACCACGCGGCGCGCAAGTGCGTGACGCCAAGGCCTGGGCGCAATACCTGGACAACAGCCTGGCGCGCTACGGCGACAAGAGTGACGTGCTGTTTGCCCAGCACAACTGGCCGACCTGGGGCGGCGAGCGCATCCGCACGTTCCTCGCCGACCAGCGCGACATGTACGCCTTCCTCAACGACCGTACCCTGCACTTGCTCAACCAGGGCCTGACCCCGCTGGAAGTCGCCGACGCGATCAAGAAACTGCCGGGCAGCCTCGACCAGAAGTGGTACACCCGTGGTTACTATGGCTCCCTGAGTTTCAACGTGCGGGCGGTGTACCAGCGTTACCTGGGTTTCTACGATGGCAACCCGGCCAACCTCAACCCGTTACCCCCGGTGGACAGCGCCAAACGCAGCGTCGAGGCCATGGGCGGTGGCGTAGCGGTGTTGGAGAAAATGCGCGCCGCCATGGCCAAGGGCGATTACCGTTGGGCGGCGCAACTGGGCAATCAGTTGCTGTTCAGCGAACCGGATAACGCCGACGCGCGCACGGCCCAGGCCGAGACATTGGAGCAACTCGGTTATCAAAGCGAAAACGCTACCTGGCGCAACATGTACCTGACCGGTGCCATGGAGCTTCGCAACGGCGTACCCACCCATGCGGGCTCGTCGGTATCGGCCGACATGGTGCGGGCGATGAGTCCTGAGATGTTTTTCGATTTCCTGGCCATTCGCCTGGACAGCGACAAAGCCGTTGGCCACGACATGACCCTGAACTGGACGTTCGAAGAGCCGAACAAGGATTTCACCCTGACCCTGCGCAACGGCGTATTGACCCACCGCCCTGGCCTCGACCCGCAGGCCGATGCATCAGTGAGCATGAGCAAGACAACGCTGGAGCAGATCAGCCTCAAGCAAACGGACTTCCCGACGGCGATCCACAAAGGCCTGGTCAAACTGCAAGGCAATGGCAAGAAGCTTGGCGAATTGATGAGCAGCCTGGACACCTTTGCGCCGCAGTTCAATATCGTCACGCCTTGATCGGATGACGCGGGAAAACCGCGTCGCCCCCATCGCGAGCAGGCTCACTCCTACCCAGGCCAGGTTGATCACAACATTTGTGAACAACACGAAACTCTGTAGGAGCACCTGAGCAAGGCTTGCCCGCGATGACGGCGGCACATTCAACATCCATGGTGCCAGACATTTCGCCATCGCGAGCAAGCTGTGCTCCCACAGGGGATTTGTGCCGAGCACAACAACTGCGGCCACTTCAGCACCTGTGCCAACCTGCTGGCGATGGCTTTGCCCTCACTACACAGAAACCGCTTCCACCAACGGCATCCGCCAGCGCTGTTCAATCACCTCTGGCTTGGGTCCGTACAGGCGCAGGATCAACGTAAACGCGCCCTGCGCTGGCGTTGGTAACCAGTTGTTCGACGACTCGGGCGCTGAGGTCTGCATGACCAGTGTCACCCCGCCATCCTCATCCACTTGCAATGCATCGCGACTGCTCAGGCAGTAACGGTCTATGGGATTGGCGACCAATTGCCGGTCCGGTAAGTCGTACAACGTCAGCGACCAGAACTCGCTGGCCGGCGGCAATTGTCCCGGTGCAAACCGCAATCGATAACGGCGCCTGCCCTGCAACGGCTGTCCCTGACTGTCCAGGCGAGCACCGGTGTAGAACGCCTCTTCGACGCTGTTGCCGTAGATTCCGACATTCGCAGCGACCGCTCGATTCAAATAGTTGCCGTGCAGCGCTTCACGGTTGCCAAATAGGCCCAGCGTGGTGCGCGTTTGACTGACCGCCGTTTGCAGTTGCGCCTGTGCGTCCGCTACCCCGGCCATCAAGGCGTCACGTACGTCCGTGGTCAGGGCTGCCACATCGAATGCCTGACCGGGCACGATGCCGATCCGCGAAAAACGTTCGAGCAACGCTTGTTCTGATGGTGGGGTCGGGCACAGCGTGAGGATCTGATTCAGCGTCGCGATAAACTCCAATCCAAGGCCGGTTTTGGCATCCCAGGGTTGCCAGGCAATTGCCGCAGCCGCAACCGGCGGCGCGCTGCCGGTGTATTCATGCAACGCACGCAAACGGTATTGCTGCTGCAAGGCGCGCACGGCCGGCAAGTCGTCGGCGTTCTTCAACCCGGTGCGCCCGAGGATCATCACGATCTCGGTTTCGCTGCGCAGCACAGCCTTGATGCCTTCCGGCGTCGGGCCTTGCCAGTGCGGCCCGACAATCAGGTAATCCCCCGCCTCGCGACCGGTGCTGAGCACGCCGACATAAGCAAAATTGTGGGTGTATTGATCGACCAACTGGTGCACGTAGTAGCGGTCGGCAGCAACCGCCGGCACGCTCAGTACCTGCGGTTCGCTGCGCAGGTCCAGCCAGGCCCAGGAGTACGGTGTGTCGTTGTTCGGCGTAACGATTTCGCGGTTGTTCGGGGTGTACAACGCGCTGTAGTGCCGGAAACGATTGAAGCCGCCGACATAGGCCGGCGCACTTGGATCGAGCGCCTGCTTTTCCAGGGTCTGGTAATGCATGAGCATCGGGTAGGCGTAGATCCAGGCCTCCCGGGCAATCGTGCGCAGCTCATCGGAACCGCTGGCCAACAACCAGCGCGGCAACATCAAGCCACCCCCCAACACGCCGATGCCACCCAGTACACGGCGGCGACTGACGAACATGTTCATGGCTCGACCCTCGCGATAGCAGGCAGCGGGTAGCTGCCGTCCAGCGCCCCGCCCTTCGGCAGATACAGGCGCAACAACAGGTTGAATGGGCCTGCGGGCGTCGGCAGCCAGTTGCTTTGCTGCGCTGGTGCATTGGCTTGCAGGATCAGGGTCAGGCCGCCATCGGCGTCGTATTGCAAACCCGGACTGCGATCACCCAGCGAGTAACGCTCGATCGGATTGGCCGCAAGCAATTGCGTCTTGCCGTCGTACAGGGTCAACGACCAGAAGGCATTCACCGGCGGCAACTGCCCGGCCGGGAAGTGCAGACGATAGGCATATCGGCCGTCCAACAACTGCCCCTGAGCATCGTGCAGCGCCATCGGGTAGACCGCTTCCAGCGGATCGTTGGCGTAGATGTAGCGCCAGGCGACGGCTGCGCGCGTCAGGTCGTCATCGCCGAATTTGCCGACATTGCTCGGCGAGCGAAGCCAGCCTTGCTGCTCCACCGAGATCTGGCTGGACGCGGCGCGCACCTGGTCTCGCCCGGCTTCGGCACCTTGGGCAATGGCTGGGTTGAGGTCTTTTGGCGGGGCGAACGCTACGCCGGGTTTCACCCCGATGGCAGCGAAACGCTTGAGTTTTGCTTGCTCGCTGGCCGTCCATTGATGCAACGGCGCCAGCGCATTGAAGGTGCTGAACAAAGCCTGCGCCGGGCCTTGTTTGGTGTCCTGATAGGTCGGCAGGTGCAGCGGCGCCATCGGCTCAGGCGTTGCACTTGCGATCACTTTGGACAACGGCTGCAAGGCATAGCCCATCAACACTTTTGCGGCCTCCTGCTGATCTGCTTTGCCTTTGACTTCGGTTCGCCCGAGCAAAAACACCAGGCGACTCGGCGAACGAATCACGCCGTTGAATCCGCTTGGCAGCTCACCTTTCCAGTCCGGCCCGACGATCAGGTAGCGCCCGGCCTGATCGCCGGTAGCGCGGGTGCCAATGTAGTCGAGGTTATCGGTGCGCATGTCGACCAACTGGAAGCTGTAGTAGCGCCCCTTCACCGCCGGCACTTGCAACACCTGTGGTTCAGCGCGCAAGTCGAGCAAGGCCCGGGAATAGAATGTGTCGTTGTTTGGCGACACCACTTTGTTGTCCTGCGGGCCGAGCAATCGCGGTTCGCTGTAGAGGCGGTTGAACGGCAGCTTCGCGGCGATGGCGCTGAGCACCTTGTCGTGCTCGACGGTAGCGTAAGCAAACACATAGGCCTCTTGCGCCAGCGCCCTGGCCTGCGATTGATCGAGGGTTTGCGCGTGAACCGAGCCCAGGCTTGCGCCCAGGGCCAGCGCGGATATCCAGTAGCGCACGGATAGATCTCCTTAAGGGTGATGAATGATCGTTCCCACGCTCTGCGTGGGAACGATCGAACGACGACGCGGAGCGTGGGAACGATCGACAAAAAAGGGTTACTTGGCCCAGCGCCGCAGGTCCGACGGGGTGTAGTCGTCGGTCTTGGCAGCAAAGCCGACACGCATCGGCTCGGTCTCTTCGTTGGCCAGGCCACCGGCGTAATAACGTCCGGAAATCAGGTCATAGGAGGTTTCCAGCACGTTGTAGGTGAAGCCGTGGTCGTACTGCTGAATCGCATGCAGTTCACCGCTGCGCCACAGTTCGCCGCGGCTGTCGTACTGGTCTGATTGGGCGATCTGCCAACTGTCTTCGTCGACATAGAACCGGCGCTTGGCATAGATGTGTCGCGCGTCGGGCTTGAGGGTCGCTTCGACCACCCACACCCGATGCTTCTCGTAACGAGCCAGATCCTGATTGATATGGTTGGGTTGGATCACAGCGTCGTACTTGATGTCGCGGCTGCCGATCTTGTAGCTGTTGTAAGGGATGTACAGCTCTTGCTTGCCCACCAGTTTCCAGTCGAAACGATCCGGCGCACCGTTGTAGCCGTCGATGTTGTCGGCGGTGATCAGGCCGTTGCTGTAACGGGCGCTGTTGTCGTAGGCGATCATCGGTGCACGGCGCACCCGTCGCTGACCCGGCAGGTATTGCCACGCCGAACGCGGCTCGGCGACCTGATCGATCGGCTCATGCACCAGCACCGCTTCCCCGGACAAACGCGCCGGTTCCAATACGCGGCTCTTGAACATGAACAGGATGTTGGAGTTTGCCTCCAGCCCGCCCACCGTGTCGGCGAAGTTGATCAGCGACTGATTACGCACGTAACTGGTGGCGCCGTTTTCACGCACCAATGCCGCACTGCTGATGCGCTCGTAACTGCCACCGCGATAACGGGTCATGTGGTTCCACATCACCTCGAGGCCTTCGGTGGGCAGTGGAAACGGAATGCCCCGCGCATAGTCGTGCAAGCCATTGCCACCGTCGGCCATGCTGGTTTTGGCTACATTGTCACGGCTCGCCGCGAGCACGTCCTTGGGCAGGTTGGCGCTGCGGTGGCTCGGGTAGATGTTCATTTTGTAGCTGTCGGGAAAACGCTTGAACAAGGCAATTTGACCCGGGCTGAGAAACTTCTGGTGCTGGCTGACGTTCTTTGCCGTGATGGTGAACAACGGTTTCTCGGCGGCATATGGATCGCTGTAACCGCCCTTGCTATCGACGATACCGGCGTTGGCGCCAAGGCCTCCGGTCCAGGCCGGAATGCTGCCGTCGGCATTGGCCGCCATCTCCGAACCCATCGGGGTCAGAGTTTTGCCCAGAGCAGCCGAATCGGTGCCTTTGGCCTGAGCCAGGCCTACGGTGCAGGCCAGGGCCAGCACGCACAATTGCATACGCATTATGATTCTCCTTAGAAGTCTGCCTTGAAGCTGACAGAGGCGAAGTCGCGGTCGTCGAGGGTGCTGTAGTCGTTGGAACCGAAGAAGGCGTTGTAGGCCAGTTCCACGCTGTAATCGTTCATGTAGACGCCGGTCAGGCTGACGCCGAGCGCTTGCTGGCCTTCCTGGAACGGCCCTTGCGGATCGTAGGAATAACCCTCGACGTCATGTCGCCAGTTGACGGCCGGAATCAGGTTGATGCCCGGCAGCACATCGCTGTATTCCAGGCTGGCGCGCAAGCGATAACCCCACGACCAATCGGTGGCGAAACCCTTGTCGGTGCAGTACTGGTTGGTCACGCCCGACGCCGCGGTGTTGCACGGCGTACCGTTGCGCGTGGAGCTGCGGCCGAATGCCGAGTTGCGACCCAGGCGCTCGTCGCCCAGATCATCGATGTGCACCACGCCAGCCTCACCGAACAGGCTCAGGCGTGTGGCACCCAAAATGTTATCGAAGGCCTGGGTCGCCGAGGCGGTCGCCTGCCAGACGCCTTTGCGCTCCCAGCCGTCGTAACGGTCGCCACGATTGATGTTGAACCCTGTCGGCAACTGCACCCAGGAGCTGCCTGCCGCCCCGGTGATCACTGCAACGTTGATGTCCGGCGCGTTGATCGCCAGCGGCATGTTCGGCCGGTAGCTCAGCTCGCCGGCAAGGGAAATTCCGCTGTTGGGCTCGACACCGTTGAGGCTGATGCCGTACAGGCGAATATCTTCCGGAAAAGCCGCGGCATAAGTCGGCGGTTGAACGCCGCCAGGGAACGTACCGCGTACGGCGGTGTTCTTCGCATTGAGGGTGAAATACGGCAGGCGTGAGTGGTAGTTGATAAAGTAAATCGCCGCTTCGGCATCGTTGAGCGCCGGGATCATCTGGCGCAAAGCGAAACCGAATTGACCGTTGTCCGACGGCGATTCATTACCCCGCGACGGCGCGTACAAACCGCTGGCCTGCATCTGCTGATCGGTCAACACCTGGCTCAGGTACAACGGCCCGCAACCTTTCTGTATCGCATCGCTGCTGGCGAAAAATGTGCCGCAACCGTCGAGAACGCTGGGGCGCCAGTTGTATTGGTAAAAACCTTCGAGGTTGGTGGTGTCCGACAGGCCAAAGCTGAAAGACACCATCTCCACCGGCAACTGGCCTTCCTTGATCTCGACGCCAGGACGGTTGAACGCCGAGACGTCCAGCGGGTTGATCACGTTGATGCCGTTCTGGATCAGCAGCGACTCGCCCCAGGACAACACCTGATTGCCGACTTTCACGTTCAGCGGATGATCGGCCAACTGGAAGTCTTTCCAGACATAGGCATCGAGCATCTCGAACCCCTTGAACTTCGACAGATCGTCCCAGCCCGAATCGTCGAAATCCTTGAACCGACCGTTGCGGGTTTCGTAGGCGTGGTCGTACCAGTATTTGAAGCGGATGAACGCGCCCTGCCCCTGGCCATCGAGGCTGAAATCGGTAAGGCCCTTGAAGGTCTGCGAGATGGGGTCGCCCCGCTCGAAATTCAGCCGGTTGTCGTCGGCGCTCACGCTCGTGCCATTGGCCTGAACGCCTTGGGCTTGCAAGGCGTTGGCGCGGGTCATGAGGCTCTTGTCGGGATTTTGCGTCGACCAGCTACTGCCCAGGCTCAGCGTGGTCTTGGTCGACAGGCTCCAGTCTTCGTTGATATCGAACGTGGTCGCACAGGCGGGTCCCGTCAGTACGGCAATGATCGCCAGCGCAAGGGGTTGCGGGCGGGTGTGGCCAGGCCGGTGCAGTCGTTGGCGGACTGTGGCGGTGGCCGAGCGTTTTTTTATCATTATTAGGCTCCGGTCAGGTTTGCTCAACCTGATCACGGTGCCTGACGCTCATCGATGACACACAAGCGGTGGCCGACAAAAAGTAATCATTGGAGGTGATTTAAGGGCGGTCATGCGACCAGTCTGGCCGCCGCGCTTACCCAAGCAACGGATATACACCCACCTTCAAGGCGCGCCGAACCTCTCCAGATACGCCAACAGATCATCAATTTTCTCTTGATCACTGATCCCCCAGAAAATCATCCGCGTCCCCGACACCACAGCCTTCGGATCTTCGATATACGCCGCCAGTTTCTCCCGGGTCCAGACGATTCCAGATGATTTCATGGCATCGGAGTACTGATAGTCCGTGGTACTCCCGGCAACTCGCCCGATCACATTATTGAGCTGCGGCCCAAAAAACGCTCTCGCGGACTCCCCGACCTGATGGCAGCCACCGCACACTCGCTTGAACAGTTTGCCGCCCGCCTCGGCGTCCCCCGCCGCCTGCGCTTGCATGCTGAGCCATCCGAGGCTCAGGACGAGCGCCAACACCGCCGTTTTGTTCATGTTCACCCCGTTCCACCGTCGCCTGCGATAAAAAATGCTCGCCATTTGAGCATGACCGGGATCGCTGGCATACCTGAGTATGAATCTTTAACACCTAGATGTTCGCCTGCCCAACCTATGCATGAGTGACGTGTTTTTTAAGCCAATTAAGATGGCTTTCTTGAATGTGAACAACCCCGTGACCCACCAGGTGAACATGATGAACACCCCAAAACTCGCGTTAGGCATTGCCCTCTTTTCGGCTCTCGGTTGCATCGCGGCGAACACTCAAGCGGCCGAAGCGGGAGCTACGACAACCGGTGCCGGCACCGCCGCCCACAACGTTGCCGAAGGCGCGCCCGACCGTATCAAGGAAAGACAACTGGCTGAAGGCGGCGCAGATCGCTTGCAGGAACGGCGACTCGCCGAGGGTGGTGCGGATCGCCTGCAAGAACGTCGACTTGCCGAGGGCGGCGCGGATCGCCTGCAAGAACGGCGGCTCGCCGAGGGTGGTGCCGACCGTCTGCAAGAACGGCGGCTCGCCGAAGGTGGCGCGGATCGGCTACAGGAACGTCGACTTGCCGAAGGTGGTGCGGATCGTCTCCGAGAACGGCAACTGGCCTCGGACGGTTCCGATCGACTGAAGCAGAACAACGTCGCGGCGGGCTACAACTCGATGCGCGGCACACGTGTAGCAGAAGGCGGTTCCGACCGATTGCTGCACAACCATTACGCCGATGGCAGCAATGGTTACGATGCCAGCTCCGACGTCATGCCTTACTTCTGCATGGAATGTCGCTGAGCGGCAATTGAATCGCCTCAAACAGATACAGGAGCGAGCCTGCTCGCTCCTGCAGGGGTTGCGGTTTGGCTTCAATCCTTGAAGTCAGTGGACAGCGCCAGGTCTTTCCACTCGGCCAGTTCCTCGGCGACAAAGCGGTTCTTCGCTTCAATCCTCGCAATGGTGTCGCTGCCCAGCGCCAGACGTTGCGGTGGCTTCGGTGCATTGACCAGGGCGAGCATGGCCTCGGCGAATTTCACCGGATCACCCGGCTGCGCATGGTTGGCCGCCTCGGCATGCTTGCGCATCGCACCGACGGTTGCATCGTAGTCCGGCAGTTCCAGCGCGGTCTTTACCAGCGATTGTTCGTCGAGGAAATCCGTGCGGAAGAAGCCCGGTTCGACCACCGTGGCATGAATGCCCAGCGGCGCCAGTTCCTGATGCAGCGCTTCGGTAATGCCCTCCACCGCAAACTTGGTGGAACCATAGACCCCCCAGCCCATGTAGGCCTGGTAGCCGCCAATCGAAGAGATGTTGATTACATGCCCGGCACGCTGGCGGCGCATGTGCGGCAGTACTGCACGCGTCACGTTGAGCACGCCGAACACGTTGGTGGCGAACAGTCGCTCGGTCTCGCTGGCGCTGGTTTCTTCGACTGCCCCCAACACGCCGAAACCGGCATTGTTGATCAGCACGTCGATGCGGCCAAAACGCTTGATGCCCTCGGCGACTGCCTGATGCGCTTCTTCTTCGCGAGTCACGTCCAGGCGCACAGCCAGCAGGTTTGGATGATCGCCCAGCCGGGCGATGATTTCTTCGGGTTTACGGGCGGTGGCAATCACCGCGTCGCCGGCACGCAGAGCCTGTTCTGCGATGAGGGTACCAAAACCACGGGAAGCTCCAGTAATCAACCAAGTACGCATTTCAACGCCTCCTGACAACGACCCGAGCGTGATTGCCGGGCCTTCTTGATGAGTTGACGCCACTGTAAAACTCGATTACTGATGTGATAATCCCAGCAATTTTGCATGGCTTTGTGAACGGCACTCACAAATGAAAGTTCCTTCTGCGGCCGACCTTACGACCTTCCTCAGCGTGGCCACTCACCTGAACTTCAGCCGGGCGGCGGTGGAGCTGGGGTTGACGCCTTCCGCGCTGAGCCATTCGGTACGGACCCTGGAAAACCGGCTCGGTGTGCGGTTGTTCAATCGCACCACCCGCAGCGTCGGCCTGACCGAGGCGGGTGAACGTCTGTTCGCGCGATTGAAGCCCGCGTTTCGTGACATCGACGACGCTCTGGAAGACCTCAACAACTTTCGCGACAAACCCTCCGGCAACCTGCGAATCACCGCCGGCCGCCAGGCCGCGGAGTTGGTGCTGCTGCCCCTGGCCGCGAAATTTCTGCAAGCCTATCCGGACGTGAAGCTGGAGATCGTCGCCGATGACGGTCTGGTCGACGTGGTGTCGGAGGGGTTTCACGCTGGGGTGCGGTTCGGTGCGCGTCTTGAAGCTGATATGGTATCGCTGCCCATCGGTGCCTACATGCGTTCGGTGGTGGTGGCCTCGCCCGAACTCTTCAAGCAACATGCCATTCCGCAAAAACCCGAGGACTTGCATGGCCTGCCATGCATCCGCCATCGCTTCCCCAGTGGTTCGCTGTATCGCTGGGAGTTCGAACGGGGCGGCATCGCCCAGGAAATCGAAATCGACGGGCCGCTGACCCTAGGCGACGTCAGCCTGATGGTCGGCCCGGCGCTGCAGGGCGTCGGTTTGGCTTACGTTTTCGAAGAGATGGTCAAGGTGCCTGTCGCCGACGGCCGGCTGATCCAGGTGCTGGGCGATTGGTGCCCCTACTACCCGGGCCTGCATCTGTACTACCCGAGCCGACGGCATGTGCCGGCGACGCTCAAGGCCTTCATCGAATTTGCTCGCGCCGCCCGGGAGCAGCATCCGGGCTGACGCAGCCGACAGAAAAAATCATTAACCCCGACTGAGAGAAAAACCGATGGTCACCTGCTACCTCAAATATGTGCTGGACCCGTACAAGCTCGAAGCGTTCGAGCACTACGGGAAATTGTGGATACCGCTGGTGGAGAAATTCGGCGGCCAGCATCACGGCTACTTCTTGCCGTCCGAAGGTGCCAACAACATCGCCATGGCCCTGTTCACTTTCCCGAGCCTGGCGGCTTACGAAAGCTATCGGCAACAGTCCATGAGCGACCCGGAGTGCATCGCCGCGTTCAAATACGCCGAAGAGACCCGCTGCATCCTCAGCTACGAGCGCAGCTTCTTCCGGCCGGTGTTCGGCACCCCGGTGTAAATAACCGGCAGACCTTTGTCGGCGTCACCGTCCCTTGAAGGGCGTCGACAGTCCCGGGCTCAGCCTTGCTTCAGATCGAGCCAATAGGTGTAGTAACCGCCATCGCGTACATAACCCAAAGACTCATACAAACGCTGGGCGCTGAAGTTATCGGTAGCGGTTTCCAAGGTCATGCCCTTGGCACCGCTCAACCGGGCAAAGTCGCGGGCGGTGTTCAGCAGCAGCGTACCGACGCCTTTGCCCCGAGCGTCCGGTGTGGTGAACAGGTCGCCAAGCAACCAGGTGCGGTGCGCGTCGATTGAGGAAAATGTCGGGAACATTTGCACGAAACCCAATGCTGCTCCGTCGCTGTCTACGGCAATGAAGATCACCGATTCGTCCCGGGCAATACGCTCGGCGATGAAGTCACGGGACTGAGGCAGGTTTGTTGGCTGACGGTAAAAAACCCGGTAGGCGTCGAACAATGGGGCAATGATATCGATGTGGGATGCGTCGGCGCGCAGGGCCTGGATAGCCATGAGGATGCTCCATTGCGGTCTCGAGGATTCACAGCCTAGCAGCCCCTGACCACCTGTAGGAGCAAAGCTTGCTCGCGATGACGGCGCCACACTCAGCACAGATGTTGACTGCAAGACTGCTATCGCGAGCAAGCTTTGCTCCTACCGGTTGCGTGACCTGTGGAGGTGAAGTGCGATTCAAGCCATTATGAAGTGATGGGTCATCAAGGAGCCGTTGCCGATGTCGCGTTTTCCCGGTCTGTGGATGCTATGCCTGAGCCTTGCGCTGCCGTGCATGGCTGACGAGTCGAAACCTGAACACATGGTGTATCTGCGCAACGTCGATCCCGGCATTGAGCAGGACATCCGGTATGCCGGCGCCCATAACTTCACCGGTCATGCGCTGGATGGCTATCAGGCGGCCGAGTGCCTGTTGGCGGCGGATGCAGCCAAAGCGCTGTCACGGGTGCAATCGGCGCTCAAGGCCGAGGGCTACGGCCTGAAAGTCTTCGACTGCTACCGCCCCCGTCGTGCCGTGGCCGACATGGGACGTTTCGCCAACGAACCGGGCGACCCGCGCAAGCCCGAATTCTACCCACGGGTAGACAAGCAGGACTTCTGGCGCCTGGGTTACGTGGCGCGAGTCTCCAACCACTCACGGGGCGGCACCGTCGACCTGACCATGACCGGCCCCGGTGCACTGCCCGCAGACAACTGGACACCTGCCGTCACACCGGTCGATTGCACCGCCGACGTTGGCCAGCGCTGGCACGACGGCGCGGTCGACATGGGCACCGGGTTCGATTGTTTTGATGAACGTGCCCATACTGACTCTCCATTGATCAGCGCGGCGGCCAGGGACAATCGCCAGCGACTCAGCCGTGCCATGGAAAAGGAAGGGTTTACCGGCTACGCCAACGAGTGGTGGCACTTCACGTATACCCGGGACCCGTCATTGAAGACTGTCATGGACTTCCCCATTACCCCGCTTGCGCCATGAACAATCTGATCAAGGCCTGGTCGTTTCTGGTGCTGTTGCTGCCCGCTGCAGTCGTAGCCCAGGTACTCGACGACAGCGATCAGCTGATTGTGGTCACCAGCAAAAACTGGGATGCCATCCAGGGCATCGCGCAACGCTATGAACGGCACGGCGACAGCTTTGAAAAATTCGAAGCGGCGTTTCCCGTGGTGCTCGGAAAACACGGCATGGGCTGGGGCAAAGGCATGATTGTCGTGAAGGACCCCTCGGGACCGGTAAAACAGGAAGGCGATGGCAAGGCCCCGGCCGGTGTGTTCAAACTGGGAACCGCGTTCGGCTATGACACCTCTGCCGCCACCCGCCTGCCGTATCTCGCACTGACGCAAACCCTCGAATGCGTGGATGACAGCCAGTCGTCGCGCTACAACCAACTGGTCGACAACGGGACACTCGTCGGGGACTGGACCAGCGCCGAACGCATGCGCCGCAAAGACGATTTGTATCGCCAGGGCATTTTCATCGAACACAACACACCGGCCATCCCCGGCGCAGGCTCGTGCATCTTCCTGCACATCTGGCGCGGCCAGACGACACCGACCCGAGGCTGCACGGCAATGGCCGCGGAAGACATCGCGCGGTTGTTCAACTGGCTCGACCCGCGCCGTTCCCCACTGCTGGTGCAATTGCCCGAGGCACAGTACGAGCAGTGGCGTGAACACTGGAAGCTTCCGCCTCGCTGACCAAAGGGCTGCGCTTTGCCTGGCGCAGCTTTGCTGCAGTTTCCACGAACGGCATGACGATCAGGCTGTAGAGGGTCAGGTAACGCTCGTCCGCTTCACCGGTGCCAAACCGGATGGATTCGGGTTTTGACTGCGTGACGTAGAGCGTGCCGAACATCCAGTCCCAGAGCGACAAGTTGACCCCGTAGTTTTTGTTGAAGTGTCGAGGCGCATCGCTGTGATGAATCTGGTGTTGCGCCGGGCTGTTCAGCACATGCTCGACTACCGGTCCGAACGAAAGCCAGACATGGCTGTGACGCAGGTTTGCCGCCAGCGCATTGAGGATGAACACCATGTAGGTCACACCAAACAGTGTGTAGCGGCTGATCTCCCCGCCACAGGCATACCAGAAGACGCCGGCGAAGGCGCTGATGAAAACGATGTCAATCAACCGCCCGACTATTATCTCGCTGAAATGCACGCGACTGGCCGTCACCGGAACCAGCACCGACGCCGAATGATGAACCTTGTGAAACGCCCACAGATAACGGGAATGAAAGGCACGATGTACCCAGTAATGAATGCAGTCCTGTAGCAAAAAAACGCCCAGCCCGTAGAGCAAGGACAGCGCCAGATATTCCTCCATCTGCACCCGTGCGCCCCACAGGTGCGTGAAAAAACGGATGTAATCGCCGGAACGCAGAACATACGGATCAACCAGCCCGACCACGGGCACGACCAGCATGACCTTGAGGATCGCCCGCACAAAGTAATAGCGGTAATCGAGCAATGCCGAAGGATGAAAATGCACACGGTTGCCGCCGATGAATTGCCAGAACGTGCGTGCATTGGTCAGGCCACGGGGCTTCCTGAAACGGAACAACCCATAGGCAACGACATAGGAGATGAAAAGGAATGCCACACAGAGGCGGCCATTGAGGTCAAACAGACCGAGGAACCGCTCGCTGACAGGCGCGATCACCCAGCGAAACAGGTATTGGTAGAACGGTGCGAGAACATCCATGAACGGCTGCCCCCTTTCGAAGCAAGTACGTTGTTGGCCAGATTGGAAATGGGTGAAACCCTGTGAGTGACAAGTCCATTTCCGACCAACATCCGTTCATCACATCCAGGCGCACGAGCCCGATGACCTGTGCCTTCCCGGTTTGCACCGTACCATCGAGTGCAGACGCTATTGCGGATGTATCTTATTCAGGCTTTTGTGTTTCGGCAACAGGCGTGCCTGCCTGTTTTGCGATAGTCGCGTCTCACAGCAACGCACTTGGATATCTTCGGTTCGCCCTGAGTTGTGCGACCTGATGCGTCAATCAAGACCGGGGACCTGTAGGAGCGAGCCTGCTCGCGATGAGGGGGGCACATTCACCGTCTGCAGCGACTGACACACCACCATCGCGAGCCTGCTAGCGCCTTCAGGGAGATTCGGTTTTTTCAGAAGTGAATTTCGGCAGCCGGGATCACATCGATCCGCGCTACCGAGCCGGTCAAGTGCGCCAGATCCTTGTTGTGCTCGGCAATGATGTCTTCGGCGGTGAGGTTACCGTTGTCGACGGTGGAGTGTGCATCCGCCGCCAGTACCACGTCGTAACCCAGTTTCAATGCCTGGCGCACGGTGGCGTTGACGCAGTAATCGGTTTGCAGCCCGCAGATGACCAAGCGATCGAAATCCTGCACCGGCAGCAGTTTTTGCAGGTTGGTCTGGTAGAACGAATCACCGGTGGTCTTGCGTACGCGCCAATCCGTGGCCGCAGTCGCCAAGCCTTCAGCCAGTTGCCAGCCAGCGGTGTCATGAGCAAAAGGACTGCCCTCTTCTTCGTGCTGGATAATCACCACCGGAGCTCCGGCATTGCGCGCACGCGCAGAAAGCTCGTTGATGGTATCGATGACACGCCCGATCTCGAAGCACTCGTATTCGCCTGAACACAGAGCCTGCTGGACGTCGATGATTAACAATGCGGTGGTCATGATTCCTTCCTTGAACATTCAAAGTGGCAGGGGACGAACATAAGTCCGTCCCCCCTCGAACACAACCCTCAGTAACCCAGCGACAAGCCGGTGTTACGCCGCGGATCGTTGGCCCCGTAGAAACGGTTCTTGCCCACCGGTTTGCCATCCAGTGACGGCGCGCCAACCAGGATCGCCGCCAGGTGGTTGGCATCCTGCGGGCCGGCAAACTTGTGGCCCCAGCTTTCGAGGATCTTCACCGTATCCGGGCTGGTGGTGAACGTTTCCAGGTTGGTTTCCTCCGGCAGCCACTGCTGGTGGAATCGCGGTGCATCGACCGCTTCCTGGATGTTCATGCCGTAGTCGATGACGTTGAGCATGGTCAGCAGAGTGGCCGTGATGATCCGGCTGCCGCCCGGCGTACCCACCACCATCACCACTTTGCCGTCCTTGGTGACGATGGTCGGGCTCATGGACGACAACGGCGCCTTGCCCGGCGCGATGGCATTGGCCTCGCCCTGCACCAGACCGTACATGTTGGGCACGCCGATCTTCGAGGTGAAGTCGTCCATCTCATCGTTGAGGATGACCCCGGTCTTGCTGGCCATGACCCCGGCACCGAACCAGTCGTTGAGGGTGTAGGTCACCGACACCGCGTTGCCCCATTTGTCGACGATCGAGTAATGGGTGGTGTTGCTGCCTTCGTGGGGCGCTACGCCAGGCTTGAGGTCCTTCGACACCCCGGCCTTCTGCGGGCTGATCGCTTCGCGCAGCTTGGTCGCGTAGTTTTTGTCGAGCAGATGGGCGATCGGGTTTTTGACGAAATCCGGATCCCCCAGGTAGCTGTTGCGGTCGACGTAAGCGTGGCGCATCGCTTCGATCTGGTAGTGCATGCCCTGGGCCGAGTGATAGCCCAGGTCCTTCATCGGATAGCCTTCGAGGATGTTCATGATCTGGCAGATCACTACGCCGCCAGAACTCGGTGGCGGTGCCGAAACCACGTGGTAACCGCGGTAGTCGCATTCGATCGGCGCCAGTTCGCGGGTCTTGTATTTGTCGAGGTCAGCCTGGGTGATGATGCCTTTGTTGGCCTGGCTGGACGTGACGATGGCGTCGGCCACCCAGCCTTTGTAGAAGCCGTCGGCGCCCTTCTCGGAAATTTCCCGCAGGGTTTTGCCGAGGTCCTTTTGCACCAGCTTTTGTCCGACCTGCATCGGCTCGCCGTTGCTGAGGAAAATCGCGCCGGAATCCTTGATATCCTTCTTGAACACGTCGGTGGCGTACTCCAGCAACTCGACATCGCCCTGCTCCAGTACAAACCCGTCTTCCGCGAGTTTGATCGCCGGGGCAATGACTTCCTTGCGTGGCTTGGTGCCGTATTTGCTCAAAGCCAGTTCCATGCCGGAAACAGTGCCCGGCACGCCGACAGCCAGGTGACCACGGGTGCTCAGGTCCGGCACGACGTTGCCGTCCTTGTCGAGGTACATGTCGGCAGTGGCAGCCAAGGGGGCTTTTTCGCGGAAGTCGAGGAAGGTCTTGCGCCCGTCGGCCAGTTGAATGGTCATGAAACCACCACCGCCCAGATTACCCGCCGCCGGATACACCACGGCCAGTGCGTAACCCACCGCGACAGCGGCGTCGACCGCGTTGCCGCCATTTTTCAGAACATCAACGCCCACGTGGCTGGCCAGGTGCTGAGCGGTGACCACCATGCCGTTTTCAGCGGCGACCGGGGCCACAGAGGCCGCGTTGGCCGTCAGACAGCTGAGAGCCAATGAGGTCGCTATCAGCGTTTTGGCAAAAGGTTCGTACTTCATGAGTCGGTCTCTTCTTGTTTTAAAGTCGGAAAATTCGTCAAAAGCAGTAGCCAAGTATGGTCGGGATTGCGCATTGCGCCTCCCTTGAGAAGCAGTATCCTTAACGCCTGTTCAACAATCAGACGGGGCTAGCGCCATGACTTTCACCTGCACCACTCTGGCTTCCCCGGTTGGCGAATTGAAGCTGGTGGCGAACGGTTCGAGACTGGTGGCCATCCTCTGGGAAAACGACAGACCGGGGCGAGTGCGCCTGGGACCGATGAGCGAAGCGCCGGACTCTCCGATCCTGATACGTGCCGCCGCGCAACTGCGCGAGTATTTCGCCGGCACACGCCGAAGCTTCGATCTGGAGCTGGATTTTTCCGGAACGGAATTTCAAAAGCAGGTTTGGGCAGCGCTACTGACCATCCCGTTTGGCGAGACTCGCAGCTACAGCCAGATTGCCGAACAGATCGGCAACCCGACCGCGGTCAGGGCGGTTGGAGCGGCGAATGGCAAGAACCCGCTATCGATCATTGCACCGTGCCATCGGGTAATCGGTGCGTCGGGAAAATTGACCGGTTTTGCCGGGGGGCTGGAAGCGAAAGAACTGCTATTGACGCTGGAGGGCGGACATTGGCCCGCCACAGCGCGCCTGCCTGGCTTCTAATCCTGTAGGAGCGAGCCTGCTCGCGATGGTCGTCAACGATAACGCGGGAAATCTGAATCCCCGCGGTGTTTGCGAATCCATCGCGAGCAGGCTCGCTCCTACAGGGGGGGGGCAATACCTCAGGAGAGCTGCGCCTGGTATTCCTTCTCGTATTGTCCTGCCAGCGATTCTTTCTGCTTGTCGTCGAGCAACTTACCAGCCATCTGGAAGAACTTCTGCTCTTCCTCCTTGAGATGGTGATGAACCTTTTCCGACAGCTTCTTGGCGGTCGCGAGCCAGGCCGGGCTGGACATCTCGGTCTCGTCCAGTTCCTCCATCATTTCGTCCATTTCGTGATGTTCGGCAATCGCATGGCGGCTGAGGTCGACGCCGTTATCGAACTCCATCAGCGGGATGTAGAAATGCCGCTCTTCAGCGGTTTCATGGGCCTGGAGTTCAGCCTTGAGCTGTTTGTACGCCTCGACCCGCTCGGGGGTGTCGCCACTGGTCTGGATCAGCGCCTTGGCATAGGTACGCTGGCGTTCATGGCTTTCGCGCAAGGCTTCGAAAATATTCACGGATTGTCCTCATCGGTCGCGTTCGGGAAGACGCGTCTTAATCAGTGACATCCGCGCGCGGGCGACGGTTCCACCCGCGTTGCGCTGATGGAACATTGCCGTCGAGCACGATAGGCTGAGTGTTCACAGCCATAAGGATATAGCCATGACCCTGCGTATCGAACGCAAGACCAACCCCAGCAACGAAGAGCGCGAGGCGATCCTCGTGCCGCTGCGCGCCTACAATGCTTCGAAATCAGCCAGCCCGCCGCCGGAACACATCGCGTTGCTGGTACGCGATGACAACGATCAGATTGTTGGCGGAGTTTACGCCCGGTTGTTTTATCAATGGTTGTTCATCGACCTGCTGGCGGTGCCGGAACAGGCCCGTGGCCAGGGCATGGGCACGAAGCTGATGGAGATGGCCGAAGACCTGGCCCGGGAAAAGGAATGCGTCGGCCTGTGGCTGGAAACCTTTGAATTCCAGGCACCGGAGTTCTACAGGAAATGCGGCTACAGCGAAGTCGGACACATCGCCGACTACCCGCCGGGACACAAGCACTTTTTCTTTCAGAAGCGCTTGAGAAACGACCTGTAACCTGTAGGAGCCGGCTTGCTGGCGATGGGGATTTCATAGACGCCATCGCCAGCAAGCCGGCTCCTACCAGGGGTTTGTGTCACGCCATTCGATTAGAGACAAGTGGCCAATGCCGCCAACCGGCGTTTGGCGACGAAGTCGTCCTGTTGCGCGTAGTAGCTCAACACAGTGCCCGAGGCATCGGTGGTCACGTCCACAAAAGACTCCGCGGAACGGGTGTAGACCGTAGTGCCGCCCTTCTCGGCCGGTTCCAGGTACGCAGCAGCGTCAACACCGAATACCGTTTCGTCCTGCCACGAAAACTGCACACACTGGGCGACGTCTTTCGCCGGTTTGTCCGAGTTCAGGGTTTTGTACGGGGCTTTGGTGCGCGCATCGTTCATTGCCGAGCCCGCGCATCCCGCCAGCAAGGTAGCGGCCAGCGCCACCATCAGAATTCGCATTGCATTCACTCATCAGGAAAAAGCGGACTGTATCACCGTGGCACAGGGTATCGTTCTGCTTTACTGCATTTATAACGCGACACCACGCGACGATTCGCGCACCCTGTCGCGCCATGACGCTGCATCGCACCTTGACTGGAAGCCCCATGATCCCCAACGCCGAGTTTTACAAACCGACCACTGAATACGCTGACAAACTGATCAGCCAGATAGGCCAGACGCCCTCCTGGATCGCCAAGCGGATCGGCGTCACCGACAAGCGGATTCGCTACATCCTCGACGGTGAGAGGACCGTCAAAGGCGAAACCACGCCGATCCAGATGACCTACACCGAGCAGTTTGCCCTCGAATGTCTGGCGGCAGCGGCCAAGGCCAGCAAGAAACAGTCTTCGTAATCCGTTCCCGAGGAGTGACCATGGCGGCATCCGAGCTGCAACATGAACAGGCATTGAACAGGTTTCTCGACGACCGCCCCGAACTGCGCATCGAACTGGACAACCTCAACCCGTTGCTGGCCCAGGCCAAAGGCGAGACCCTCGCGCAGTTTCGCGAGGAGCGTTTGCATGAAGCCTTCGAAGCCGAAGCCGAGCGCCTTGGTTTGTTTGCCTGGGAACTGACCCTGCAATTGACCTCTGCCACACCGCAGGAATACGAGGCCCAGCGCCTTGAGGTGCACCGGGAGGTCGCGGAAATGGCCGGCATGGACTGGCTGGAGTATTGCGACTTGTACGGGATAAAATCCTGACCACCGCTCAAGGACGCCATCGCCCATGCTGCCTTCCGCCTCCAGAACTCACGCCAGCCCCGGCCACCTGCACACACAGAAATGGCGCGGGCGCATCGGCCTGAGCCTGGTGGCCATGCTTTCGGTATTGGCCGGCATGACCGACGCTATCGGTTTCATGGCCAGCGGCGATTTTGTTTCGTTCATGAGTGGCAACACCACACGCATGGCCGTCGCGATCAGCGCCGGTGACCTGGGTTTGACCTTGCGTCTGGTGATCCTCGTCGCCACGTTCATCCTCGGTAACGCGCTGGGGATTATCGTCAGTCGCTGGGGTGGTCGCCGGGCGCTGCCTTTGATGTTGTGCATTGCCGCCCTGCTCTGCGCTGCAGCGGCATGGCCATACGACACGCAAATGCCGGCCTTGCTGGCGGCGATCATCGCGATGGGCATGCTCAACGCCGCGGTGGAACAGGTCAATGGTTTGCCGGTCGGCCTGACCTACGTCACCGGTGCCCTGTCGCGTTTCGGGCGTGGGTTGGGACGCTGGCTGCTTGGCGAACGACGCGACGGCTGGCGGGTGCAATTGATCCCCTGGACCGGCATGTTTGCCGGCGCAATACTCGGTGCGGTGCTGGAACACCACTTTGGGCTCAAGGCACTGTTTGCCAGTGGTTTGCTGGCGGCGGCGCTGGGGGTGTTGTCGCTGAGGATTCCGCGGCGTTGGCAGTTGGGCTACATGCCACGCTGAATTTTGTATCGCCCGCTCTGGTCTCATCGCTGGCAAGCCAGCTCCCACAGGGATTTGTGAAATGATTGAGATTGTAGTGTCACTACATAACCTGTGGGAGCTGGCTTGCCAGCGATAAGGTCCGCACAGGCGACATCGACTTAGCCCCTGCGCCGATAAAGCTTTATCATGGCCGCAGTTTCGCTGATCGAGTCCGTCATGAAGTTCGCCATCGCCGTGTTTTCCGCCGCCCATGCGCCCTCCTCGCGCCGCGCCTTGCTGTTCGCCCAAGCGGCGCTGGCCGGCGGGCACGAAATTGTCCGGCTGTTTTTCTACCAGGATGGCGTCCACAACGCGTCCGGCAGCGTAGTGACGCCGCAGGATGAGCAGGACTTGCCAAAACAATGGCGTGCTTTTGTCAGCGAGCAAAAACTCGATGGCGTGGTGTGCATCGCCGCCGCCCTGCGCCGGGGTGTGTTGAACGACGAAGAAGCCAAACGCTATCAACGCGAAGCTGTCGCCGTCGGCGCACCGTGGGAATTGTCCGGCCTCGGCCAATTGCATGATGCGGTGCAAGACGCCGACCGCCTGATCTGTTTCGGAGGCGCCTGACATGGCCAAATCCTTGTTGATCATCAGCCGTCAGGCACCGTGGTCCGGCCCCGGTGCCCGGGAAGCGCTGGACATCGTGCTGGCCGGCGGCGCTTTCGATCTGCCGATCGGCTTGCTGTTTCTCGATGACGGCGTGTTCCAGCTCGCGACCAGACAGGATGCCAACGCTTTGCAACAGAAAGACTTGAGCGCCAACCTGCAGGCCTTGCCGATGTTCGGCGTTGAAGAACTGTTTGTCTGCGCCGACAGCACGGCGCAGCGCGGGCTGGACCCGAGCGCTCTATCGCTGAAAGAAGCCCGGGTGCTGGCTGCCAACGAAATCACCGCCCTTATTGACCGATACGACCAGGTGATCACTCTCTGATGTCGACTTTGCATGTGTTGTCTCATTCCCCTTTCGGCGACGAACGCCTGAACAGTTGCCTGCGGTTGATCGGCAGCAATGACGCACTGCTGCTGTCCGGCGACGCGGCCTATGCCTTGCAGCCGGGCACCGCGCCGTTCACCACGCTGCATGCCCGCGGCCTGCAACTGTATGTCCTGGCCGAAGATGCCCAGGCCCGCGCCATCGACGTTCCTGACTGGGCCAATGCCATCGACTATCCGGCATTCGTCGAACTGTCGCTGCGCCACGACAAGGTCAACAGTTGGCTATGAAAACACTGACGGTCGGCGCACGCGCCATCGAATTGGACAAAGACGGTTTTCTGCTCGAACTGAGCGACTGGTCGGCTGAAGTCGCCAGTGCCCTGGCGGCTGCGGAAGACATCGAGCTGAGCGCCGAACACTGGGAAATCCTCGAACTGCTGCGCAGTTTCTACGCCGAGTTCCAGCTGTCGCCCGCCACCCGCCCGCTGATCAAATACACCGCATTGAAGCTCGGTCCGGAAAAAGGCAACAGCCTGCACCTGAACCGATTGTTCAAAGGCACCCCCGCCAAACTCGCCGCGAAACTGGCGGGCCTGCCCAAACCGACGAATTGCTTATGACCGACTATCCAGCGCTGACCCTTGAAACACCTGCCGAGCACCCATTCGCCCAGTTCGTGCGGATTCTCGGCAAAGGCAAACGCGGCGCCCGTGACCTGACGCGCACGGAAGCCCGCGAAGCCATGGGCATGGTGCTTGATGAGAAGGTCGAGGAAACCCAACTCGGCGCGTTCCTGATGCTGTTGCGGCACAAGGAAGAAAGCGCCGAGGAAATGGCCGGGTTCACCGAAGCTCTGCGCGAGCGCCTGCAAGCGCCGGCATTGGCGGTGGATCTGGACTGGCCGACCTACGCCGGCAAAAAGCGCCATTTGCCATGGTATCTGTTGGCCGCCAAATGCCTTTCGCAGAACGGCGTGCGGATTTTCATGCACGGTGGCGGCGCGCACACCGCGGGCCGGCTGTACAGCGAGCAATTGCTGGATGAGCTGCAGATTCCGTTGTGCCGCAACTGGCAGCAGGTCGGCACGGCTCTGGACAACGGTGGCCTGGCGTTCATGCCGCTGGTGGACTGGGCACCGCAACTGCAACGGATGATCGACCTGCGCAACACCCTCGGGCTGCGTTCGCCGATCCATTCGCTGGCGCGGATTCTCAATCCGCTGGGGGCCCGCTGCGGCTTGCAAAGTATCTTCCACCCCGGTTATCAAGCCGTGCATCGTGATGCCAGCGGTCTGCTCGGCGACACCGCCATCGTGGTCAAGGGAGACGGCGGCGAGATCGAGATCAACCCGGACGCCGACAGCCACTTGTACGGCACCACCGGCGGCGCAAGCTGGGATGAGGAATGGCCGCAGCTGTCGAGCCAGCGTCACGTCAAACCTTCCAGTCTCGACCCTGCACACCTCAAGGCCGTATGGCGCGGCGATGTGGTCGACAGCTACCCGCAAATGGCCCTGATCGCGACCATGGCTTTGGCCTTGCGCGGCCTCGGCCAGAGTCGTGAACAAGCATTCGAAACGGCTGAGAAATACTGGAACGCCCGGGATAAATCGATTTAATCGATCATTGACGCCCGAACTTTGCGCTTTTTGTTCGAACTCATCGGCATAGACTCCTCTCCAACGCTTATCGGTTGAGGAGTCCTGGACATGGGTTTGTTAGTTGAAGGTCGCTGGCAAGACAAGTGGTATGAAAGCAGCAAGGACGGCGCGTTCCAACGTGAGCAGGCGCAACGTCGCAACTGGGTGACTGCCGACGGCCAGCCCGGCCCGAGCGGCGTCGGTGGCTTTGCCGCCGAGCCAGGGCGCTATCACCTGTACGTTTCCCTCGCCTGTCCGTGGGCTCATCGCACGTTGATCCTGCGCAAACTCAAAGGCCTCGAAAACCTGATCGATGTGTCGGTGGTCAGTTGGCTGATGCTGGAAAACGGCTGGACGTTCGACAAGGCTCTGGGTTCGACCGGTGACAAGCTCGACGGCCTGACCTTCCTGCACCAGCGCTACACCGCCGATGCCGTCGATTACAGCGGTCGCGTCACCGTGCCGGTGCTCTGGGACAAACAGCGTCAGCACATCGTCAACAATGAATCATCGGAAATCATCCGCATGTTCAATGGCGCCTTCGACGAGCTGACCGGCAATGACCTGGATTTTTACCCGGCACCGTTGCGCAGTGAGATCGACGCGCTTAACGAACGGATTTATCCGGCGGTGAACAACGGCGTGTACCGTGCAGGGTTCGCCACTTCTCAGCAGGCCTATGAACAGGCGTTCGACGAGTTGTTTGCCGAACTGGACCGACTGGAACAGTTGCTGGGCGCCAACCGCTATCTGGCCGGTGAGTACCTGACCGAGGCTGATATCCGCCTGTTCACCACGCTGATTCGTTTTGATGCGGTGTATTACGGCCACTTCAAGTGCAACCTGCAGCGCATTGCCGATTATCCGAACCTGTCGAACTGGTTGCGGGAGATTTATCAGTGGCCAGGAATCGCCGAGACGGTGGATTTCACCCACATCAAGAACCACTACTACGGCAGCCACAAGACCATCAATCCGACCGGGATCGTGCCCAAAGGCCCGGCGCAGGATTTCACAGCACCGCATGATCGCGAGCGGTTGAGCGGCAAAGGGGTTTGGCGCAGGGCCTGAGATTCAGATCGCTCCCACGCTCCGCGTGGGAACGCCGCCGGGGACGCTCCGCGTTCCGCTTCTGGAGGTGACGCAGAGCGTCACTGGATGCATTCCCACGCAGAGCGTGGGAACGATCCAAATCGCTGGCAAGCCAGCTCCCACAGTGATCTATGTGATGTTGAAGCTTGTCGTTTCAACACAAAACCTGTGGGAGCTGGCTTGCCAGCGATCGGGACACCCGGGTCTCAGAGTTGCCCCTGAGCCCCTTCGAACCACGCCAGTTTCTCCCGAAGTTGCACCACTTCACCAACGATCACCAAGGTCGGTGCATGGACTTCATGCTCCGCCACCAACCGTGGCAAGTCGGCCAGTGTGCCGGTAAACACCCGCTGATTGACCGTGGTGCCCTGTTGAATCAGCGCTGCCGGGGTATCTTTGCTGCGACCATGCTTGATCAACTCTTCGCAAATGATCGGCAAGCCCACCAAGCCCATGTAGAACACCAGGGTTTGCGCGGGCGCGACGAGGTCGGCCCACGGCAAATCGGTAGAGCCGTCCTTCAAGTGACCGGTAACAAACCGTACCGATTGCGCATAATCGCGGTGGGTCAGCGGGATCCCGGCATAAGCTGCGCAACCACTGGCCGCCGTGATTCCCGGCACAACCTGGAACGGGATGCCTTGGGCGGCCAGCTCTTCGATCTCTTCACCGCCACGACCGAAGATGAACGGATCACCGCCCTTCAGTCGCACCACGCGCTTGCCCTGCTTTGCCAAATCCACCAATTGCTGGTTGATCTGGTCCTGCGGTACGGCGTGCTCGGCGCGACGCTTGCCGACGTACACCCGCTCGGCATCGCGACGGCACAGTTCGAGAATCGCCGGCGCCACCAAGCGGTCGTATAGCACAACATCGGCTTGCTGCATCAAGCGCAAGGCGCGGAACGTCAGCAGGTCTGGATCACCCGGCCCGGCACCCACCAGATACACCTCACCGGTGGCCACTGGCGCTTCACCATCGATCTTGGCTTGCAGCAGGCGCTCGGCCTCACCGCCCTGCCCGGCCAGTTGACGATCGGCAATCGGTCCCTGGAAAACCTCCTCCCAGAACGCGCGACGCTGCTGCACATCCGGAAACAGCTTTTTAACCTGATGGCGAAAACGCGCCGCGAGCCCCGCGAGCTGACCGTAGGTGGAAGGAATCCAGGTTTCGATCTTCGCCCGGATCAACCGCGCCAGCACCGGCGCATCGCCGCCGCTGGACACGGCGATGATCAATGGCGAACGATCGACAATCGCCGGGAAGATCACGCTGCACAGCGCTGGCGCATCCACCACGTTGACCGGCACGCAACGCCGATGCGCATCGGCGGAGACCTGTGCGTTCAGCGCTTGGTCGTCAGTGGCGGCAATGATCAGCCCGCAACCGTCCAGATCCGCTTCGACATAGCCACGCACCAGGCACTCGCCGCCACTGGCGGCAACCAGTTCGCGCAATTGCTGTTCGATTTCAGGTGCAACCACCCGCAGCAGCGCACCGGCATCGGCCAGCAGGCGGGATTTGCGCAAGGCAATTTCCCCCCC
>NZ_RCNW01000007.1:0-7221 GCF_004307605.1 Pseudomonas sp. Sample_24 | reverse complement strand
TGATTATCGACCTCTACGGATTCGGCCCGGCGCTCGCCGCTGGCGCGCTGATGACTGTGAAACTGGCACTCTCGGCCCTGTGCCTTGGGCTGGTGCTCGGTCTGCTCGGTGCCTTGGCCAAGACTTCCCCGTACAAGCCTCTGCAATGGCTTGGCGGCACTTACTCGACCCTGGTTCGCGGCATCCCGGAATTGCTCTGGGTGTTGCTGATCTACTTCGGCACGGTCAATTTGATGCGTGCCCTGGGTGAGTTTTTCGGCAACCCCGACCTTGAACTCAACGCCTTCGCCGCCGGCGTGATTGCGCTGGGCCTGTGCTTCGGTGCCTACGCCACCGAGGTATTTCGCGGCGCGATCCTCGCCATCCCCAAAGGCCATCGTGAAGCCGGCGTGGCATTGGGCCTGTCGAAGTGGCGCATTTTCACCAAGTTGATCATGCCGCAGATGTGGCGCATCGCCCTGCCCGGCCTGGGCAACCTGTTCATGATCCTGATGAAAGACACCGCGCTGGTTTCGGTGATCGGCCTGGAAGAAATCATGCGTCACGCGCAAATCGGCGTGACCGTCTCCAAACAACCGTTCACCTTCTATATGGTCGCCGCGTTCATGTACCTGGGCCTGACCGTTCTGGCCATGACTGGCATGTACTTCCTGGAAAAACGCGCCGCTCGCGGCTTCGCGAGGAGCACCCAATGAACTGGGAAGTGATCATCAAGTGGCTGCCGAAACTGGCTCAAGGCGCTACCCTGACCCTGGAACTGGTGGCCATCGCAGTGATCGCCGGCCTGCTGCTGGCGATTCCGCTGGGCATCGCCCGCTCTTCACGTTTGTGGTGGGTGCGGGCGTTTCCCTACGGTTACATCTTCTTTTTCCGGGGTACGCCGCTACTGGTTCAATTGTTCCTGGTCTACTACGGCCTGGCGCAGTTCGATGTGATCCGAAACAGCTCGATGTGGCCGTACCTGCGCGATCCGTTCTGGTGCGCCACCGCGACCATGACCCTGCACACCGCTGCCTACATTGCCGAGATCCTGCGGGGCGCCATTCAGGCGATTCCACCGGGCGAGATTGAAGCCGCGCGAGCGCTGGGCATGTCCAAGACCAAGGCGCTGATCTACATCATCCTGCCGCGCGCGGCGCGTATCGGCCTGCCGGCCTACAGCAACGAAGTGATTCTGATGCTCAAGGCCAGCGCCCTGGCCAGCACCGTGACCTTGCTCGAACTGACCGGCATGGCGCGAACCATCATCGCCCGGACCTACCTGCCGGTGGAGATCTTCTTCGCCGCCGGCATGTTCTACCTGTTGATGGCTTATGTGCTGGTACGCGGCTTCAAGCTGCTGGAGCGCTGGTTGCGCGTCGATGCCTGCCAGGGACGTTGACTCACAAGTATTGACGGGCGAGGCCCTGCTCGCCCGTTTCATGCGCCTGGATGCGTTTCTGATAGAACATCAGGCCCTGTGGAAGCCTCGACCGTTCACACATCTTCAGCTGCCGTGGGAAACGTCCCACCCGGAACTGGCAGCCTGGCTACGCGGGCGGTCATTGGAAGATGCGGAACACGCTCACAACCAACCAGCCCTTCTGAACGCGCCGGAACCCTTTGCATCATTGGCGGCGATGTCTGCTGCACTCAGTGCCGTGGGTGAACTGCCCGCCCATACTCTCGCCACAGCGGGTCATCGATTGAATGTCGACGTACCGGGACGCAAGTGGCAACAAATCGAAGCCTTCGCCAGCCGCTTGCAATTCGCCGATGCTCCCGGGCATTGGCTGGATTGGTGCTCGGGCAAAGGGCATCTTGGACGCCGATTGTTGCAAGCAGGCCAACAGCTGACCTGCCTGGAATTTGACCCTGCGCTGGTTGCCAGCGGCCAGGCACTCAGTCAACGGCATCAATTGCATGCGTTGCATGTTGAACAAGACGTGCTCGACATGACTGCGGCCTCGATGTTGGGCTCTGAGCACACGCCCGTTGCCCTGCACGCTTGCGGTGATCTGCATGTGCGTTTGATTCGGCTGGCCAGTGCCTCTGGCTGCAGGCAGCTCGCAATCGCTCCTTGCTGTTACAACCGGACAAGCCTGGTTGATTACGCCCCCATGTCCTCTGCCGCCCAACGCTGCGGCCTGCAACTGTCGCTCGACGATCTCGCGCTGCCCATGAGCGAAACCGTCACCGCTGGCGCTCGCGTTCGACGTCAGCGCGACCTGTCCATGGCCCGACGCCTGGGGTTCGATCTGCTGCAACGGGAACTGCGGGGCATCGACGAGTATCTGCCAACCCCCTCCCTGCCCACCGCCTGGCTGGACAAATCCTTCGCCGATTACTGCCATCATTTGGCCGAACTCAAAGAGTTATCCACAATCGTCCCGCAAGACTGGTCGGCACGTGAAGCCGCTGGCTGGCAACGACTGGCGCACGTGCGCAATCTGGAGCTACTGCGCGGGCTGTTCCGACGCCCATTGGAAATGTGGCTGGTTCTGGATCGAGCGCTGTTCCTTGTTGAACAGGGATACTCGGTTCGCCTCGGAACCTTCTGCGAAAGCCCGCTCACACCACGAAATTTAATGTTACTCGCAGAACACCCTTAAAGCACGACAGCCTGTGGATAACTCTGTTGATGAAATTATCGTGGATCCAATATTTACAGCTGTTTCAGGGGTGAAACCAATCTGTTCAGTTTTCGTACAGCCCAATAAAAAACCTGAAAAACAGGCATTTGCGAACAGATGAGAACGAATCCACAAATCCTCATCAAATCCCGTGCATCTGAAAATCCGTTGTGCATAAGCATTCAATCAAAAGGACATAACTCCCAGAATTGGGTCGGCATGGGCAGAATATGCAGGAGCTGACTCGCCTTCGAGAAATGCGAATCAGCCGGCATGGACAGGGGAATTTGAACGGCACCAGCGGCGGTCTACCAACTCCGTCAGATACGGCGTTTCTCAAGGCCCGATGACGACTCGGGCGTGTCAGAAATCAGCAACAGAGGCTTGCGCAAAAATAGTCAGAATTCAGGGGTTTACAGAACCTGCCCAATCGCTATAATCGTCGCCCTGACACGCCGGTATAGCTCAGATGGTAGAGCAACTGACTTGTAATCAGTAGGTCCCGGGTTCGATTCCTGGTGCCGGCACCATACAAAACAAAGCCCTCGTAGCAATACGAGGGCTTTGTTGTTTCTGGCATTTACCAGTCAGAGCTTAGTGACCCGCGCTCTGCCCGCCATCGACGTGGAGGATTTCGCCAGTGACGAACTTGGCGTTGTCCAGGTACACGACGGCTTGGGAAATGTCATCGATTTCACCCATGTGCCCGACCGGGTGCAGTGCGCCCAGGGCGGCGTGGGTTTCTTCGCCGTGCATTGGGGTCTTGATGATGCCAGGGCTGACCGCGTTTACCCGGATACCGCGTTTTGCGTACTCGATGGCCAGGGATTTGGTCGCGGCGTTCAAGCCACCTTTGGTCAACGATGCCAGTACCGATGGCACGCCGTCGATGGCGTGGTCCACCAGACTGGTGGTGATGTTGACGATGTGGCCGCTACCCTGTTTTTCCATCTCGTTGATGGCCAGCTGGGTGATGTAGAAGAAACCGTTGAGGTTCACCGACAGCACGTTGGCGTAGTCTTCAGCGGTGTACGCGGTGAATGGCTTGGCGACGAAGATGCCCGCGTTGTTGACCAGGGTGTCGACGCGGCCGAAACGGGCGATTGCTTCACTGATTACGCGCTGGGCGGTTTGCGGTTCGCCGATGTCGCCGGCCACGGTGAGAATGTCGGGATCGGTCGAAGGTTTGATCGAACGCGAGGTGGCGACGACTTGATAACCGAGTTCACGGAAAGCCTTGACCATGCCATCGCCCAGACCTTGGGATGCGCCAGTGATTACGACAACTTTTTTCGAATTGCTCATGATAAATACCTCTAACTAAAGTGGGGTTTGAAATTTGATGAATCAGGCTTCGGCAGATGCCTTGGCCATTTGTCTCAACATCTGTTCGTAGTACTCGACCGATTGCGAACCGGACACCAGGTGCCGACCGTTCAGCACCATGGCCGGAACCGAATTGATGCCGTGCTGTTGGTAAAACGTCTCCAGTTCACGCACCTGGGCAGCAAATTCGCCGGATGCCAACACCTGGCGTGCGCGCTCCTCGTCCAACCCGGCTTCACCTGCCAGGCGCACCAGCGTCGACTGGTCACTCGGGTTCGCGCCTTCGCTGAAGTAGGCACGCAACAGGATCTTCTTCAGTGCCACCTGGCGTCCTTCTTCCAGCGCCCAGAGCAACAGGCGGTGAGCGTCGAAGGTGTTGTAGAAGTGCGTACGTTTTTCCAGGTCGAACTTGAATCCGATGGCATTGCCGCGCTCGATCTGCATCGCTTTGCCATTGGCAACGTCCTGAGCGGTACGTCCGTATTTGCGCATCAAGTGCTCGACGGCTTTTTCGCCTTCGGGTGGCATGCTCGGGTTGAGCTCGAAAGGCTTGTAAGTCAGCTCGACCGACACCTCACCCGCTACGTTCTCGATCGCCTGCTCCAGCGCCGTCGCCCCCAGTGCGCACCATGGGCACACCACATCGGAGACGAAATCGATGGTGACCGACGGCGTCATGACTGCCCCTCTTCCGCCAGCTGCTTGCGGTACTGAGTGGTGGTGATCCCGGCGTAGCCCCAGTTATCGGTATCGACTTCCTCGATCACGATGTGGGTCAGGTCAGGGCGTTTGTTGAGCACGCGCTCCAGTGTTTCAGTGATCTCGGCAATCACCTGAGCTTTCTGCTCAGTGGTAACGCCATCGCGGGTGATGCGTACGCTTACGAAAGGCATGAGGGAAACTCCAGTGACCTTCCCGTCGGGATGATGGGAGAGGCGTTGGAGCTCAATGTATGGCGTTAGCTGGAGGGGATAAAGATGGGGATGGGAACATCATTAGTGACTTAGTGTAATGAATCAAAGCCCGATCCTTCCGTGGGACTTATTGCTCGGGTTGACAACAACTGCGCAGGCAACAGAAAATCGGCACAAGAGCGCGAAACCGACTGCTTTCAGGTGGCAATAGTCGGCGTTAGGAACCCCGTTGATGACCTGAACCCAACGCCCGGGTGAGACCTCTTCTCCCCTGCTTGAGGGAGCACAATATCAAGCAGCGTACTCCGGAAAAGCAGCCTACTCAGGCTGCTTTTTTTGTTTTTGCATTGAGTTTCGCTGATGAACCAGCTCACCATGACGGTGCTTGTTCAATGCCTTTTTATCGCAGTTCATGAAGTTCCAAAGCACATTGCCCCGGTCGATGTGAACCACAACCAGCATTTGATACTTGGAAATGTATGTACCAATAAATGCGAGACGGCTGGAGCCATCGGTGTAGGAAACTTGCCAGATTTCGAAAGGATTACGTACGGTATCCACTGCGAACTCAGTAAAACGCTCCCGAGCGTTTGGACGTTTTTCCACGATGTGTAATAAATGCTCACGTCGAATCATCACAGGTACATATGGCGTTTCGATCAACGCCGTCTCAGACCCTGCCTGCAATCCGAAACCTTGTGCGACCTGCTCTAAAGCAGTGTCAAAGTCGGCTGCGCCCGGCAGCTCCCGCGCACTGTGAAGCAACGGGCAAATAAAAACGTCCCGTAAATCAAGCAACCCTAGATCTCTCCAGTTTTTCTGATCCGGAGCCTCCTTTACTCCAGGTTTCTTCATTCGATGTTCTCTTTAGGCATCAACCACTATTTCAGCCAGTTGAGTGCTCACGAGAAATCAGGCAAGTCTTCGTCTTTCCTCAGAGACTTCCGACAATCTTGCAGGGCATTGCCATCCAATCAGCTTTTAAGATTCTTGAGGGCAAAAAAAACCCGAACAAGTCGGGTTTTTTACCGGAGAACTCAACCCATCATCAGAAAATATTGATCGGGTAATCCACAAACACACGCACTTCGTTACCGCTGACGTTGTACTCGCTCGACTTCTGCGACACGCGCAGGATCGAACTGCGCAGTTTCACGCTGAGGTCTTTCGCCGGGCCGCTTTGTACGACGTATTTGAACTGGTTGAAGATTTCACGCTCGGTGCCGCCTTCGCTGGTGGACGTGGTGATGTTGTCACCGCGCACGTAGGCGAAGTTGTAGCTCAGGCCTGGAACACCGAAGGTCGTGAAGTCCAGACCGTAGCCCAGTTGCCAGCTGCGTTCGTCTTCGGCGTTGAAGTCGGACCAGTAGGAGTTCGCCAGGTAGATGGTGTTGCCACCGTCGCCGATGCGGTTCTGTTCTTTTTGGTAGCCGCCGTAGGCATAGCCCAGGTTGCTGTCTCCGGTGCTGCGCTGGTGCGCCAGCGTGAACGAGTGTGGACCGGTGGCGAAGGTGGCTGCCAGGCTCCAGATCTTGTTGTCATCGCCGGTGACGCCGTTGTCGCGAACGTAGGAATCGTCCAGCTTGGTACGGTAGCCGTTGAAGTCCAGGGTCAGGGACTGATCCTTGGCGAGCGGGAACACGTAGTTGGCGTTCACGTACTGCTTCTTCAGCACGTCTTCGACGTCCGATGCGTACAGGGACGCCTTGAATTGTTCGGTGAACTGATAGCTGCCGCCCAACACGTTGATCGACTTCAAGCCGCCGCTGTCACGACCTTCAGCGCTCTTTCGCGATTCAGCGGTGAAGCGACCGGCATTCAGCTCCAGGCCCTTGATCTCCTTGGAGGTGATCAAAGTACCGGTGTAGCTTTCCGGCAGCAGACGCACGTTGTCGTAGCTCAATACCGGCAGGGCCGGCATCTGGTCGCCATAGGTCAGTGTGGTGCTGGACAGACGGAATTTGACGGCCGCGCCGCCCTTGGACAGATCGTCCGCTGCGTTGCCGCTGTCACCTTGTTTAAAGAAATCGATGCCCTGAGCGCCGCTTTTGCCCTTGCCACCGTCCAGGCGCAGCGCGTACAGACCAAAGGCATCCACGCCCACACCGACAGTGCCCTGAGTGAAACCGGAAGAGAAGGTACCGATGGCCGCTTGGCCCCACTCGGCTTTGTCGGCTCGCCCATCCTTGTAATCACGGTTCATGTAGGCGTTGCGCAGCAGCACCTTGAGGCTGCTGTCTTCGACAAATCCCTTGGATTCGGCCTGGTCGTTAGCCATGGCCTGTGTAGCGCTCAAAATCCCCAGAGCGATCAAACTGATTCGCTTGTTCAACATTTTGTTTTCCTTATTACGGGTTGAAACGCGCTGT
>NZ_RCNW01000269.1:3051-7242 GCF_004307605.1 Pseudomonas sp. Sample_24 | reverse complement strand
TACCCGAACGCATGCCGCGCTCGTGACCGCCGCCGTGCATGGTCGCTTCGATGCGAACACGCGGCTTGCGGCTTACGTACAGGGCGCCGATGCCTTTAGGACCGTAGGTCTTGTGGGCGGAGAACGACATCATGTCGACTTTCAGTTTCTGCAGGTCGATTTCGACCTTGCCGGTGGACTGAGCGGCGTCGACGTGGAACAGGATGCCCTTGGAACGGAGCAGTTCGCCGATCGCTGCGATGTCGTTGATGGTGCCGATTTCGTTGTTCACGTGCATGACCGACACCAGGATGGTGTCGTCGCGCAATTCGGCTTCGATCATCTCAGGCGTGACCAGGCCATCGGTGCGAGGCTCGATGTAGGTGACTTCGAAGCCTTCACGCTCCAGTTGGCGCATGGTGTCGAGGACAGCCTTGTGCTCAATCTTGGTGGTGATCAGGTGCTTGCCTTTGGTGGCGTAGAAATGTGCCGCACCCTTGATTGCCAGGTTGTCGGACTCAGTGGCGCCAGAGGTCCAGACGATTTCACGCGGGTCGGCGTTGACCAGGTCGGCCACCTGACGACGGGCGTTTTCGACGGACTCTTCAGCTTTCCAGCCGAACACGTGGGAACGGGACGCCGGGTTACCGAAGTTTCCGTCGACCAGCAGGCATTCACTCATCTTTTGCGCGACACGCGGATCAACCGGGGTAGTCGCAGAGTAATCAAGGTAAATCGGCAATTTCATGGACTATCTCCTAAATCAGGCTGGCTGGCGCGCCGTTAGCTCTGTGGCTGTCATTCGACGGCGGACGCTTCAATCTTGTCCAGGCGTGGCGCCTTGCTGTTGCAACGGCGTTGATCCTGACGCTGGGCTACTTCTTGCACCTCACGGCGAGTCACAAGGTCAGCCAAGCTGATACCGCTCAGAAATTCGTGGATCTGCAGGCTCAGGTCGCACCACAAGTGGTGAGTCAGGCAAGTGTCACCGGAATGGCAATCACCCTGGCCCTGGCATTTGGTTGCATCGACCGATTCGTTTACCGCATCGATCACCTGGGCGACCTGGATGCCCTGCATGTCGCGGGACAATTGGTAGCCACCGCCCGGACCGCGGACGCTGGACACCAGATTGCTGCGGCGCAACTTGGCAAACAGCTGTTCGAGGTAGGACAGGGAGATGCCTTGGCGCTCGGAGATATCGGCCAGGGACACGGGCCCGTGCTGCGCGTGCAACGCCAGATCGAGCATGGCGGTCACAGCGTATCGGCCTTTTGTAGTCAGTCGCATGGACGTTTACCACGGAGTTCGGAATGGGGCGAGTATGCAATTCCCGAGTATTTAAGTCAACTATAAGACCTAGTACTTTAGTCAGGTTTACCCGCAAAAGAGCGGCCGCATCATAGCAAAGGCTGACCGGTTACAGCCAGCAATTGCGCGTTATCGTTCATCGCGGGCAAGCCCGCTCCCACAGGGATTGTGGGCGCTCACACAATCGGCGCCTCACCGGAGACCTTGTGGGAGCGGGTTTGCCCGCGATGAAATTGACTCGGTTCAGCTAGCCTGACTCTGATCCTTGTCCTTCACACAGGCGAAGTCTTCTTCGCGCAGTTCAGGCAGATCTTTCGCACAGTAATTGCTGCCCAGATCCTTCAACGCCCCGCACATGCCCTCCAGACGACCGTCGACTGCCTGCAGGTGATCGAGCAACTGATTGATGGCGCGAGCCACCGGGTCCGGCATGTCTTCGGTCACGCCGTAGGCATCGAAGCCGATTTTCTCGGCCATGGCCTTGCGCTTGGCGTCCTGTTCTTCGTCGGGTTTGACGATGATTCGCCCCGGAATACCCACCACCGTAGCGCCCGGTGGAACCTCTTTGGTCACCACGGCGTTGGAGCCGACCTTGGCACCGGCACCGACAGTGAACGGGCCAAGCACCTTGGCGCCGGCGCCGACAACGACACCATCACCCAGCGTCGGGTGGCGCTTGCCTTTGTTCCAGCTGGTACCACCGAGGGTCACACCCTGATAAATGGTCACGTCATCGCCAATCTCAGCGGTTTCGCCAATGACGATGCCCATGCCGTGGTCAATGAAGAAGCGACGCCCGACCTTGGCACCCGGATGAATCTCGATCCCGGTCAACCAGCGACCGAAGTTCGACACCAGCCGCGCCAGCCATTTCAGGTCCGCACGCCACAGCATTGCCGACAAACGGTGAATCCAGATCGCATGCATGCCGGGGTAGCACGTCAGGACTTCAAAAGCGTTACGCGCCGCCGGGTCACGATGGAAAACACTCTGGATATCTTCACGCAAACGCTCGAACATCATTAATCCTTCCGCTTAAGAAGCTCACCACGGGCCGCTTTCTGGGTTTCCGTGAGGATGCCACGCAAAATATTCATTTCCGCCCGGCTAACCGAGCTGCGACCGTACAACCGGCGCAGGCGCGCCATCAAGTGCCGTGGCTTTTCCGGGTCGAGAAACTCGATGCTCACCAGGGTTTGCTCCAGGTGCTCATAGAACCGCTCAAGCTCATCCATCGTTGCCAGCTCGGCGCTTTTGACGGAAGCCACTTCTTCCTTCTCGACCTTGGTCGGCTGACCTTGCGCGGCCAGCCAGGCCATGCGCACTTCATAACTCAACACCTGCACCGCCGCCCCAAGGTTCAGCGAACTGAACTCAGGGTCTGAGGGGATGTGCACGTGATAATGACATCGCTGCAGCTCTTCGTTGGTCAGGCCGGAATCTTCACGCCCGAACACCAGGGCGATTTCCGCGCCCTGCCCGGCTTCCTCGACCACTTTCGCCCCACATTCGCGGGGATCGAGCAGCGGCCATGGAATCCGACGATCACGGGCGCTGGTGCCCAGCACCAGATTGCAGCCGACCAGGGCATCTTCCAAAGTGGCGACGACTTGCGCGTTTTCAAGGATGTCACCGGCACCGGAAGCACGGGCGTCGGCTTCGTGATGCGGGAACAGACGAGGCTCGACCAGCACCAGCCGCGACAGGCCCATGTTCTTCATGGCACGCGCAGCCCCGCCGATATTGCCCGGATGGCTGGTATTGACCAGGACGACACGAATGTTTTGCAGCAAGGGAGGCGCTCTCGAACACAATAATCGGGAGCAGAATCTTACAGCTCATCCTACCGTTAAGCCATGAAAGCGAACGTCGTCCTTCTCCTGTAGAAACTTTCTGATAGAATGCCCGGCTTTCTTTAACAACCTTAGGTGACACATCCATGCAGCCCATGCTGAATATCGCGCTGCGCGCCGCCCGCAGCGCCAGTGAATTGATCTTCCGCTCCATCGAGCGCCTGGATACCATCAAGGTCGACGAAAAAGACGCCAAGGATTACGTATCCGAGGTAGATCGCGCCGCCGAACAGAAAATCATCGACGCGCTGCGCAAGGCTTACCCGAATCACTCGATCCTGGGTGAAGAAACCGGCCTGCACGCCGGCACCGGCATCGAAGGCGAAGAGTACCTGTGGATCATCGATCCACTGGACGGCACCACCAACTTCCTGCGCGGCATTCCTCACTTCGCTGTCAGCATCGCCTGCAAATACCGCGGTCGTCTTGAGCACGCTGTTGTTCTGGACCCGGTTCGCCAGGAAGAATTCACCGCCAGCCGTGGTCGCGGCGCTCAACTGAACGGTCGTCGCCTGCGCGTCAGCGGCCGCACCAGCCTGGACGGCGCCCTGCTGGGTACCGGCTTCCCATTCCGTGACGACCAGATGGACAACCTCGACAACTACCTGGGCATGTTCCGCGCCCTGGTGGGCCAGACTGCCGGCATCCGCCGTGCCGGTTCGGCGAGCCTGGACCTGGCCTATGTAGCCGCCGGCCGTTTCGATGCGTTCTGGGAGTCGGGCCTGTCCGAGTGGGACATGGCGGCAGGCGCCCTGCTGATTCAGGAAGCAGGCGGCCTGGTGAGCGACTTCACCGGTGGTCACGACTTCCTTGAAAAAGGCCACGTCGTTGCCGGTAACACCAAATGCTTCAAGGCAGTTTTGACGGCCATCCAGCCGCACCTGCCCGCCTCGCTGAAGCGCTAAGCTTCCCGCGACAGAAAAAGCACCCTGCAGGGTGCTTTTTTTATGCCCGAAACTGCCAACCCTTGTAGGAGCCGGCTTGCTGGCGATTCGATCTGACATTCACCATTGATGTCGACTGTTAGACCGTGATCGCCAGCAAGCCG
>NZ_RCNW01000269.1:0-3041 GCF_004307605.1 Pseudomonas sp. Sample_24 | reverse complement strand
CGATCTGACATTCACCATTGATGTCGACTGTTAGACCGTGATCGCCAGCAAGCCGGCTCCTACAGAGGCAGAATGCTGGCGAACCGATCTGACATTCACCATTGATATCGACTGTTAGACCGTGATCGCCAGCAAGCCGGCTCCTACAGAGGCGGAATGCTGGCGAACCGATCTGACATTCACCATTGATGTCGACTGTTAGACCGTGATCGCCAGCAAGCCGGCTCCTACAAGGGAGATTGGTAGTGATTCAGAAATTGCGGATACAAAAAAAGCACCCCGCAGGGTGCTTCTTTTTTAACCGACCTCAGCGCTTCACTGAGCCGCCTGATTCTCCGACAAGACCAACTTGCCCTCTTTATCCACAGGGATCTGGTTGCCTGGATCGCGATCCATGCGCACCTTGCCTTCCTTGCCGTCCAGCGAATAACGCACGTCGTAACCCACAACCTTGTCGCTGATGTCATTCACCGTATTACAACGGGTTTGGGTCGTGGTGTAGGTGTCACGCTCCTGCATGCCCTCCTGAACCTTGTTGCCGGCATAACCACCACCGACCGCGCCCGCAACCGTGGCAATCTTCTTGCCAGTGCCGCCGCCGATCTGGTTACCCAGCAAACCGCCTGCCAGCGCACCTACCACTGTACCGGCGATCTGGTGTTGATCTTTCACCGGCGCTTGCCGGGTGACCGTGACGTCCTTGCACACTTCACGTGGAGTCTTGATTTGAGTCTTCACCGGCTCAACAGCGAGTACTTGCGCGTACTCAGGACCGTTATCTTTAACCAGGCTGTAGGTGGCCACAGCACCCCCGGCAGTCACACCGACAGCACCCAATACCGCACCAACCAGCATCGACTTGTTCACATGAACCTCCTGACCATCACCCGCGGAACATGTCCGCGCTTCTCCCAGCCTTGGAGCATAAAAAAAGGCGCGAGTTCAACTCGCGCCTTTTTCGGCTGACAGCTGGAAACGATGGCCGTTATGGACGGTCGTCGACTTCCTTCTCGGTATTCGCCGGAGGAATCAGGTCTTCAGTGCTCAGGTTCAGCCAGATCAGCACCACGTTGGCGATGTAGATCGACGAGTAGGTACCCGCCAGAACACCGATGAACAGGGCAATGGAGAAGCCGAACAGGTTGTCGCCACCGAAGAAAAGCAATGCTGCGATCGCCAGCAAGGTGGAGATCGACGTCGCCATGGTCCGCAGCAGGGTTTGCGTGGTCGAGATGTTGATGTTCTCGATCAGGTTGGCCTTGCGCAGGACCCGGAAGTTCTCACGAACCCGGTCGAATACCACGATGGTGTCGTTGAGCGAGTAACCGATGATCGCCAATACCGCCGCCAGTACCGTCAGATCGAAGGTGATCTGGAAGAACGACAGGATACCGATGGTCACGATCACATCGTGGATCAGCGAAACGATTGCACCGACCGCAAACTTCCACTGAAAGCGGAAAGCCAGGTAGATCAGGATGCCGCCCAGCGCCATCAGCATGCCGAGGCCGCCCTGGTCGCGCAGCTCTTCACCCACCTGCGGGCCGACGAACTCGACACGCTTGACCGTTGCCGGGTTCTCGCCACCGACCTTCTGCAAGGCCTCGGCGACCTGGTGCCCCAGTTGCGGGTCTTCGCCAGGCATACGCACCAGCAGATCGGTGGTCGCACCGAAGTTCTGCACGATGGCTTCGTGATAGCCGGCAGTCACCAGCTGTTCACGCACCTTGGTGACGTCGGCCGGACGCTCGTAGGTCAGCTCGATAAGCGTACCGCCGGTGAAGTCCAGGCCCCAGTTCATGCCCTTGGTGGCGACGCTGAACAGGGCCAGCACGGTAAGGAACAATGTGACGCCGAACGCGAAGTTGCGAACGCCCATGAAGTTGATTGTACGTAACATGGCAGCCCCTTAAATCCACAACTTCTTGAAGTCACGACCGCCGAAGATCAGGTTGACCATCGCGCGGGTCACCATGATGGCCGTGAACATCGAGGTAAAGATCCCGAGGGACATGGTCACTGCGAAGCCTTTGACCGGGCCGGTGCCCATGGCAAAGAGGATGCCGCCGACCAACAGTGTTGTCAGGTTGGCGTCGAGAATCGCAGTAAATGCCCGGCCGAAGCCTTCGTTGATTGCACGCTGCACGGTCATGCCGGCGGCGATCTCTTCACGAATCCGCGAGAAGATCAGCACGTTGGCGTCGACCGCCATACCCATGGTCAACACGATACCGGCGATACCCGGCAGGGTCAGCGTTGCACCCAGCAGCGACATCAAGGCCAGCAGCATCACCATGTTCACCGCCAGCGCGACGGTGGCGATGATGCCGAAGAAGCGGTAGATGGCGATGATGAACAGCGAGACGAACAGCATGCCCCACAGCGACGCATCGATACCCTTGGTGATGTTGTCCGCACCCAGGCTCGGGCCGATGGTGCGCTCTTCAGCGAAGTACATCGGCGCCGCCAGACCACCGGCACGCAACAGCAGCGCCAGTTCGGACGATTCGCCCTGGCCGTTCAGGCCGGTGATACGGAATTGCGCACCCAGCGGCGACTGAATGGTCGCCAGGCTGATGATCTTTTTCTCTTCCTTGAAGGTCTGCACCGGCACGTCTTTCTCGACGCCGTTCACCACTTGCTTGGTGTAAGTGGTCACAGGACGCTGCTCGATGAAGATCACCGCCATGCTGCGACCGACGTTCGAACGGGTCGCACGGCTCATCAGCTCGCCGCCGTGGCCGTCCAGACGAATATTCACTTCCGGAGTGCCATGCTCGCCAAAGCCAGCCTTGGCATCGGTTACCTGGTCACCGGTGATGATCAGGCCACGCTCGATCAGTGCCGCTGGACGATTGCCTTCACGGAACTCAAAGGATTCGGAAGTGGCTTTCGAAGCACCCGGCTCGGCCGCCAGACGGAACTCGAGGTTGGCCGTCTTGCCGAGGATACGCTTCGCTTCTGCGGTGTCCTGCACGCCCGGCAACTCAACCACGATGCGGTTGGCGCCCTGACGCTGAACGATCGGTTCGGCAACACCC
>NZ_RCNW01000453.1:0-1146 GCF_004307605.1 Pseudomonas sp. Sample_24 | reverse complement strand
CTGTAGTAGGGCAACGAGCGGCGCAGGGCCGAAGGCATGATCACGTAGGCATACAGCTTCCAGCCTGTCAGGCCATAGGCCTTGGCGGCTTCGACTTCACCGTGGGCCATGCTGCGGATGGCCCCGGCGAAAATTTCCGTGGTATAGGCGCAGGTGTTCAGGGCGAACGCCAGGATGGTGCAGTTCATCGCATCGCGGAAGAAGCTGTCGAGCACCGGTTGCGCCCGCACGGCGGCGAGGCTGTAGATGCCGGTGTAGCAGATCAGCAACTGGATATAGAGCGGCGTACCGCGGAACAGGTAGGTGTAGAACTGCACTGGCCAGCGTATGTAGAAGTGCGGTGAAACCCGGGCGATGGACAGCGGAATCGAGACGATGAAACCGATGAAAATCGACGCGCTGAGCAGCCACAGGGTCATGGCCAGGCCGGTGATGTTCTGGCCGTCGGTGTAGAGGAAGGCTTTCCAGTATTCCTGCAGGAGTTCGATCATCGTACGGCCTCCCGGGTGCCGGCGGCGTAGCGGCGTTCGAGCCAGCGCAGAATGATGTTGGAGGCACTGGTGATCAGCAGATAGATCAGCGCAGCGAGCACCAGGAAGTAGAACAGTTGATAGCTGCTTTTACCCGCGTCCTGGGCTGCCTTGACCAGGTCGGCAAGGCCGATGATCGACACCAGCGCGGTGGCCTTGAGCATCACCATCCAGTTGTTGCCGATACCCGGCAGGGCAAAGCGCATCATTTGCGGGAACACCACGATACGAAAGCGCTGGCCGCGCTTGAGACCATAGGCGGTGGCCGCTTCGACCTGGCCGCGCGGCACGGCAAGGATGGCGCCGCGGAACGTTTCGGTGAAATACGCGCCGTAAATGAAGCCCAGGGTCAGTACCCCGGCGCTGAACGGGTTGATCTCGATGTATTCCCATTCCATGTAGTCGGTAAGCGACGTCAGCCAGGTTTGCAGGCTGTAGAAGATCAGCAGCATCAGCACCAGGTCCGGCACCCCGCGAATCAACGTGGTGTAGCACTGGGCAACCAGGCGCAGCAGTTTGACTTTGGACAGTTTGGCGCTGGCGCCGAGCAGGCCGAGCAACACGGCCACCAGCAGCGACATCGCCGATAATTTGATGGTCATCCAGGTGCCTTGCA
>NZ_RCNW01000053.1:5496-7316 GCF_004307605.1 Pseudomonas sp. Sample_24 | reverse complement strand
GCCAGGAACGCGCCGTAGAAAATCCCGATCAGACCCAGGGTCATGGCGATCGGCGCGAACTCGGCCGAGGCATTCGGGAACAGCGGCAGGGCGAAACGCAACAGGCCGTAGGCAGCGGTCTTCAGCAAGATACCGGCGAGGTCGACAGAACCTGCGGTCGGTGCCTGGGCGTGAGCATCAGGCAGCCAGGAGTGGAACGGTACGACTGGCAGCTTGACCGCGAAGGCGATGAAGAAGCCGAGCATCAGGATGTACTCGGTGGTCATCGACATCTTGGTTTTCAACAGGTCGGCGTAGTTGAAAGTAATCACGCCGGTTTCGTTGAAGTTGACCAGCACCAGGCCGAGGATCGCCACCAACATGATCAGGCCGGAAGCCTGAGTGAAGATGAAGAACTTGGTCGCTGCGTAGATCCGGGTTTTCTTGCCGTCCGAAGAACTGTGACCCCAGAGCGCGATGAGGAAGTACATCGGCACCAGCATCATTTCCCAGAAGAAGAAGAACATGAACAGGTCGAGGGCGAGGAACACGCCGACGACACCGCCCAGGATCCACATCAGGTTCAGGTGGAAAAAGCCAACGTGACGCTGGATCTCTTTCCACGAGCAGAGTACCGAAAGTACACCCAGCAGACCGGTCAGCATGATCATCAACAGCGACAGGCCATCGAGGGCCAGGTGCACGTTGATGCCAAACCGCTGGATCCAGACGTGCTTGAACTCAAGCGCCCAGGTCGGGTCGGCGCCAGGCGCCGGGGCAAATGAATAATCACCGTTGGCCCACAGCCAGAGGCCGAGGCAAAGCAACAGGGACATGGTGATCAGCGCAATCCAGCGGGGGAGGGTGGCGCCGAAGCGCTCACCCATCCAGCACAGCAGGCCGCCGATGAAGGGGATCAGGATTAGCCAAGGCAGAATCATGACGGGCTCGTTTCCTTTCGCAAATTCGCAAGGTTCATATCAGACCGCTACCAGCACGACGGCGCCAATAACCAGCACGGCACCAGCAGCCATCGAGGCGGCATACCAACGCAGTTGACCGGTCTCGGTACGGCTCAGGGCGGTGTGACCGCCTTTGGCCATGCGCGGGATCAAACCGATGGTCTGATCGAGCGGGTCTTTGCGCAGGATGTGGCTGATCGCCAGGTAAGGCTTGACGAACAGTTTGTCGTAGATCCAGTCGAAGCCCCAGGCAGCGAACCACCAGGCCGAAAGGAAACGGCCGATGCCGCTGTTGGCGATGGCGGTGACGAAGCGACGCTTGCCGAGGAACAGCAGCGCGGCCAGCAGGATACCGGCCAGGGCGATGGCGCCCGAAGCGATTTCCAGGCTGTGCTTGGCTTCGCCGCCGGCATGGCCGACGCTTTGCGGCAGCACGCCGTGCAGCGGTGGAACGATCATTGCGCCGATGAAAGTCGACAGTACGATCAGAACCGACAGTGGCAGCCAGTGGGCAATGCCGTGACCGGCGTGGGCTTCGGTCTTCGCTTCACCGTGGAACGCGATGAAGATCAGGCGGAAGGTGTACAACGAGGTCATGAACGCGCCGACCAGACCTGCATACAGCAAACCTTCGTTGCCGCTGGCGAACGCTTCCCAGAGGATTTCGTCCTTGGAGTAGAAGCCCGCGGTGACCAGAGGCAGGGCCGCCAGGGCCGCGCCGCCGACGATGAAGCTGGCGTAGGCCAGTGGCAGTTTCTTCCACAGACCGCCCATCTTGAAGATGTTCTGCTCGTGGTGGCAGGCAACGATCACCGCACCGGAAGCAAGGAACAGCAGGGCCTTGAAGAAGGCGTGGGTCATCAGGTGGAAGATCGCGCC
>NZ_RCNW01000053.1:0-5396 GCF_004307605.1 Pseudomonas sp. Sample_24 | reverse complement strand
CCGAAGTACAGGAACAACAGGTTATCGCCCAGCACCAGGAACAGCATGCTGGCGATAAACAGGTTGGTGTAGGCGAAGAAGCGCGAGTAACCGGCTTCACCGCGCATGTACCAGGATGCGAACAGGTGAATCAGGAAGCCGACGCCGACGACCACGCCGAGCATGGTCACGGACAGGCCGTCCAGATACAGCGCGAAGTTCGGCGTGAAGCCTTCCACCGCCATCCACTGCCACAACACCTGGGTGTAGTGGCCGCCTTCTGGCGGGGCGACGTTGAATTGCCAGATCACGTAGGCGGTAACGATTGCCGACAGACCGATGGAACCCACGCCGATCAGCGCGGCCAGGTTTTCCGAGAGGCGTCCACGGGAGAACGACAGCAGCAGAAAACCAATGAGAGGGAATACGAAAGTCAGAAAGAGTAGGTTCATCCGCGCATCTCACTGGCAGCGTCGATATCGAGCGTGTGGAAGCGGCGATACAGTTGCAACAGGATCGCCAGGCCAATACTGGCCTCGGCGGCTGCCAGGCTGATCACCAGGATGAACATGATCTGTCCATCCGGCTGCGCCCAGCGGCTACCGGCAACGATGAACGCCAGTGCAGAGGCGTTCATCATCACTTCAAGACTCATCAACACGAACAAAATGTTGCGACGGACCATCAGGCCGACCAGGCCGAGGCAGAACAGGATGCCGGCGACCGCCAGACCATGCTCCATGGGGATAGCAGGCATCGTCATTGCTCCTTGGCTTCGTTGCGGCCCAAGTGGAACGCCGTGACGGCTGCGGCGAGCAGCAGCATCGAGGCGAGTTCGACCACCAGCAGGTAAGGACCGAACAGGCTGATGCCCACGGCCTTGGCGTCTACGGTGGTGTGGCCGATGGCCTGGCCGGTCTGGTCGGAGAACAGCACATACAGCAGTTCAACCAGCAGCAGCGCGGCGAGGGCGACGGGGCCGCCCCAGATACCGGGCTTGAGCCAGACGCGCTCTTGCTGAACCGAGGCCGGGCCAAGGTTCAGCATCATCACCACGAACACGAACAGCACCATGATGGCGCCAGCGTAGGCGATCACTTCCAGGACACCGGCAAACGGTGCGCCGAGGGCGAAGAACGTCATGGCCACGGCGATCAGCGAAATGATCAGGTAGAGCAGGGCGTGCACAGGGTTGGTGTTGGTGATCACGCGGAGCGTGGACACCACAGCGATACCCGATGCGAAATAGAAAGCGAATTCCATCTTTCTTCCTTAAGGCAGCAAGCTCTTCACGTTGATCGGTTCGGCTTCATTCTGCGCGGAGCCTTTCGGCTTCCCGGCAATCGCCATACCTGCAACACGATAGAAGTTGTAATCAGGGTTTTTGCCGGGGCCGGAGATCAGCAGATCTTCTTTCTCGTAAACCAGGTCCTGACGTTTGAACTCGGCCATTTCGAAATCCGGCGTGAGCTGGATCGCGGTGGTCGGGCAGGCTTCCTCGCAGAGGCCGCAGAAAATGCAGCGCGAGAAGTTGATGCGGAAGAAGTCCGGGTACCAGCGACCGTCTTCGGTTTCAGCTTTCTGCAGCGAGATGCAGCCGACCGGGCACGCCACGGCGCACAGGTTGCAGGCTACACAACGCTCTTCACCGTCGGGGTCGCGGGTCAGGACGATTCGGCCACGGTAGCGCGGCGGCAGGTAGACCGGTTCTTCCGGGTACTGCAGCGTGTCGCGCTTGCGGAAGGCGTGGCCGAAGATCATCACCAGGCTGCGAAGCTGGGTGTAGAGGCCATGCACGATGTCAAATATGTACTTCATGATTCTCTATCCTCACTGAGCCGCGACGGCGGGCGTGTTGAGCAACACGATCGCAGCGGTCACCAGCATGTTGACGAGGGTCAGCGGCAAGCAGAACTTCCAGCTGAAATCCATCACTTGGTCATACCGTGGGCGCGGAATCGAAGCGCGCAACAGGATGAAGATCATGATGAAGAACGCGGTTTTCAGTGCAAACCAGATGAACGGGATCTGCGGCAGAATGCCGAACGGACCGTGCCAGCCACCGAAGAACAGGGTCACCAGCAGCGCCGAGATCAGCACGATGCCGATGTACTCGCCGACGAAGAACATGCCCCATTTCATGCCGGCGTATTCAATGTGGTAACCGTCGGCCAGTTCCTGCTCCGCTTCCGGCTGGTCGAACGGGTGACGGTGAGTCACGGCCACGCCAGCGATGAAGAAGGTCAGGAAACCGAAGATCTGCGGAATGATGAACCACAGGTTCTGCGCCTGGTATTCAACGATGTCGCGCATGTTGAACGAGCCGACCTGGATCACGATACCCATCAGCGACAGGCCCATGAACACTTCGTACGACACGGTCTGGGCCGAGGCACGCAAGCTGCCCAACAGGGCGAACTTGTTGTTGCTCGACCAGCCGGCGAACAGCACCGCGTAGACCGACAGGCCAGCCATGGCGAAGAAGAACAGGATGCCGATGTTGATGTCCGCCACGCCCCAGGTCGGGGTGATCGGGATGATCGCGAAGGCAATCAGCAGGGCGCTCATGGCGACTACCGGTGCCAGGGTGAAGATCATCTTGTCGGCGAATGGAGGCGTCCAGTCTTCCTTGAAGAACATCTTGATCATGTCGGCGGCGATCTGGAAAGCGCCGAACGGACCGACGCGGTTCGGACCGTAACGGTCCTGCCAGAGGGCGAGCAAGCGACGCTCGACCCAGCTCAGCAGAGCACCGCAGACCACCACGGCAAGCAGAATCACCACGGCCTTGAGGACCGCGATGATCACGTCGATCACTTCAGGAGTGAACAAGGTCATTGCGCTGCCTCCTGCAGACCGTCAACGGATTTGCCAAAGATCGCTGGCGGAATGCCGGCGATGCCCGCAGGCAATGCAACCAGACCAGCGCCCAGCTCTTCATTGATGCGCAGCGGCAGACGCAAGGTCTGGCCTGCCACGTTCAGGCTCAGCATGGCACCGTCGTTGACACCCAGGCGGTCGGCTTCGGACTTGGCCAGTGCGACGTAGGCGCTTGGAATGCGTTCCTGCACCGGCGCGGCTTTCGAAGAGTTTTCTTCGCTGCCGAACAGGTGGAAGAACGGCACGGCTTGCCAGGTACCCGGAGCCGGGTTGAAGGCGCGCGGAACACTGGCGAACCAGTTCAGCGAATCACCGGTGCTTTCGATCAGGCGGGTGCCCGGGTCGCCAGCGCGGATGTGACCACCGACTTCGTCCTGGAACTTGTTCCAGGCCTGCGGCGAGTTCCAGCCCGGAGACCAGGCGAATGGCACTTGCTGACGCGGTTCGGCGGAGCCCGAGTAACCTTCCATCGAGAAGGCGAATGCGGTGTCCTTGTCCTGCGGGGTACGCGGTTCGTGCACGCTGATGTCGGCGCGCATGGCGGTACGACCGGAGTAGCGCAGCGGTTCACGGGCCAGTTTCATGCCCTTGATGCGGAACGCGGCGGACGGTGCGGCGTCGACGATGCGGTTCAGGATCGAAGTGCTGGAAGCGACAGCGGCGGTGACGTGGTCCAGTTGGGTCCAGTCGATCGGCTGGTTCAGCAGGGTCGCGCGCAGGGCATGCAGCCAGCGCCAGCCTTCGTGAACCAGGATGCTCGCGTCCATGTATTTCGGATCGAAGACCTGGAAGAAGCGCTGGGCGCGGCCTTCCTGGCTGACCAGGGTACCGTCGCCTTCAGCGAAGCTGGCGGCTGGCAACACCAGGTGCGCGCGATCGCTGGTGGCGGTCTTCTGATGGTCGGCAACGATGACCACTTTCGCGGCAGTCAGGGCGGCATCGACACGGGCCTTGTCGGTACGGGTGTACAGATCGTTTTCCAGCACGACGATAGCGTCGGCCTTGCCATCGGTCACCGCTTGCAGCGCGGCGTCGACCGATTCGCCACCGAGCATGGCCAGGCCGAGGCTGTTGGCTTCAGGCACGATCAGGCTGATGGAACCGTTCTTCTCACGCAGCTTCAAGGCCTTGGCGATGTTCGCGGCGGCTTCGATCAGGGCTTTGGAGCCCAGGGAAGTACCGGCGATGATCAGCGGGCGCTTGGCAGCGAGCAGGGCATCGGCGATGCGTTGGGCCAGTTCGAGCGCTTCAGCGTCCAGGCCTTCAACGGCTGGAGCGCTGGCGTCAAGGGCGTGAGCCACGGCGAAACCGATACGGGCCAGGTCATCCGGAGCGGCGTGAACGCACTCTTCGGCGATGTCGTCGAGCTTGGTTTCAGCCAGGCTGGCGATGAACAGCGGGTTCAGCGCGTGCTGGCCGATGTTCTTCACGGCGGCGTCGAGCCAAGGCTGAACGCGCATGGCGTCGGCCATGTCTTCGGCCTTGCCTTTGACCGACTGACGCAGCGACAGCGCAACACGGGCGGCAGTCTGGGTCAGGTCTTCACCGAGGACGAAAATCGCATCGTGGTCTTCGATGTCACGCATGTTCGGCACTGGCAACGGACTGTCTTTCAGCACTTGCAGGACCAGACGGATGCGCTCCAGTTCGCCGGCTTCGATACCCGAATAGAAGTGCTCGGCACCGACCAGTTCGCGCAACGCGTAGTTGCTTTCGAGGCTGGCGCGAGGCGAGCCGATACCGACGATGTTGCGACCGCGCAGCAGGTCGGCGGCTTTATCCAGCGCTTCGTCGAGGCTCAGTTTGGTGCCGTTGGCCAGCAGTGGCTGACGTGGGCGGTCTTCGCGGTTGACGTAGCCATAGCCGAAACGGCCACGGTCGCACAGGAAGTACTGGTTCACCGAACCGTTGTAACGGTTTTCGATGCGACGCAGTTCACCGTAACGCTCGCCCGGGGAAATGTTGCAACCGCTGGAGCAGCCATGGCAGATGCTCGGGGCGAACTGCATGTCCCACTTGCGGTTGTAGCGCTCGGAGTGAGTCTTGTCGGTGAACACACCGGTCGGGCAGACCTCGGTGAGGTTGCCGGAGAACTCGCTTTCGAGGGTGCCGTCTTCAACGCGACCGAAGTACACGTTGTCGTGGGCGCCGAACACACCGAGGTCGGTGCCGCCGGCGTAGTCCTTGTAGAAACGCACGCAGCGGTAGCAAGCGATGCAGCGGTTCATTTCGTGGGAAATGAACGGGCCCAATTGCTGGTTCTGGTGGGTACGCTTGGTGAAACGGTAACGGCGCTCGTTGTGGCCGGTCATTACCGTCATGTCTTGCAAGTGGCAGTGACCGCCTTCTTCACAGACCGGGCAGTCGTGAGGGTGGTTGGTCATCAGCCATTCGACAACACTGGCGCGGAACGCCTTGGACTCTTCATCTTCGATGGAGATCCAGGTGTTGTCGGTGGCAGGGGTCATGCAGGACATGACGATACGACCACGGGTGTCGTTCTCGTCGGTGTACTGCTTGACCGCGCACTGGCGGCA
>NZ_RCNW01000119.1:0-7343 GCF_004307605.1 Pseudomonas sp. Sample_24 | reverse complement strand
CGGGCCTTGCTGTCGGCGCCAGTGGTGTACTGGCGATCCTTGATGATGTCGAGGTAGAAACCACCCAGCTCCTGCACGCAGAAGTTGTGGATCTTCGAGTACACGTTCCAGAAACGGTACTCGCCGTAGTGCTCTTGCAACTCGCGTTGCAGCAGCAGGGTACGGTCCACGGCCCAACGGTCCAGCGCGAGCATTTCTTCAGCCGGCAGCAGGTCGGTGGCCGGGTTGAAACCGGTCAGGTTGGAAAGCAGGAAGCGCGCGGTGTTACGGATACGACGATAGGCATCGGCGCTGCGCTGCAGAATCTGCTCGGACACCGCCATTTCGCCGGAGTAGTCGGTCGAAGCGACCCACAGACGCATGATGTCGGCGCCCAGGGTGTCGTTGACCTTCTGCGGCGCGATCACGTTGCCCAGGGACTTGGACATCTTGCGGCCGGACTCGTCGACGGTGAAACCGTGGGTCAGCAGCTCGCGGTACGGCGCGTGGTTGTCGATGGCGCAACCGGTCAGCAGCGACGAGTGGAACCAGCCACGGTGCTGGTCCGAACCTTCCAGGTACAAGTCGGCGCGCGGGCCGCTCTCGTGGCCCATCGGGTGCGAACCGCGCAGGACGTGCCAGTGCGTGGTGCCCGAGTCGAACCAGACGTCGAGGGTGTCGCTGATCTTGTCGTACTGCGGTGCTTCGGCGCCCAGCAGCTCGGCGGCGTCCAGCTTGAACCAGGCTTCGATGCCTTCGACTTCGACGCGCTTGGCGACTTCTTCCATCAGCTCGACGGTGCGTGGGTGCAGCTCGCCGCTTTCCTTGTTCAGGAAGAACGGGATCGGCACGCCCCAGTTGCGCTGACGGGAAATGCACCAGTCCGGACGGTTGGCGATCATCGAGTGCAGGCGCGCCTGGCCCCAGGCCGGGACGAACTTGGTGTCTTCAATGGCTTTGATCGAACGCTGGCGCAGGGTGTCGCCCGTGGTCGGCTGCTTGTCCATGCCGATGAACCACTGCGCGGTGGCGCGGTAGATCAGCGGGGTCTTGTGGCGCCAGCAGTGCATGTAGCTGTGTTCGATGACAGTGGTGTGCAGCAGCGCGCCGACTTCGGTCAGCTTGTCGACGATGGCCGGGTTGGCCTTCCAGATGAACTGGCCGCCGAAGAACTCCAGCGATGGCACGTACACGCCGTTGCTTTGCACTGGATTGAGGATGTCGTCGTTGACCATGCCGTATTTCTTGCAGGTCACGAAATCGTCCACGCCGTAGGCTGGCGCGGAGTGAACCACGCCAGTGCCTGCGCCCAGTTCAACGTAATCAGCCAGATAAACCGGCGACAGACGGTCGTAGAACGGGTGACGGAAGTTGATCAGTTCCAGTTGTTTACCGGTGGTGGTCGCGACGACCGAGCCTTCAACGCTATAGCGCGCAAGGCAGGCCTCGACCAGTTCTTCAGCCAATACCAGCAGCTTGTCGCCGATGTCGACCAGCGCGTAGTTGAATTCCGGGTGAACGTTCAGCGCCTGGTTGGCCGGGATGGTCCACGGGGTGGTGGTCCAGATCACGATCGACGCAGGTTTGGCCAGCGACGGCAGACCGAAGGCGGCAGCCAGCTTGGCTTCATCGGCAATCGGGAACGCGACGTCGATGGTCGAGGACTTCTTGTTCTCGTACTCGACTTCCGCTTCAGCCAGGGCCGAACCGCAGTCGAAGCACCAGTTTACGGGCTTGAGGCCCTTGAACACGAAACCGCCCTTGACGATTTCAGCCAAGGCACGGATTTCACCGGCCTCGTTCTTGAAGTCCATGGTCTTGTACGGGTTGGCGAAGTCGCCCAACACGCCCAGACGGATGAATTCGGATTTCTGGCCTTCGATCTGCTCGGTGGCATAAGCCCGACACAGTTCGCGGGTCTTGTCCGCGCCCAGGTTCTTGCCGTGGGTCACTTCGACTTTGTGTTCGATCGGCAGACCATGGCAATCCCAGCCAGGAACATACGGCGCATCGAAGCCCGACAGGGTCTTCGAGCGGATGATCATGTCCTTGAGAATCTTGTTCAGTGCGTGACCGATGTGGATCGTGCCGTTGGCGTACGGAGGGCCGTCGTGCAAGACGAACTTCGGACGATCCTTGCCAATCTCGCGCAACTTTCCGTACAGGCCAATACTGTCCCAGCGCTGCAGAATCTGCGGTTCGCGCTGTGGCAGGCCGGCCTTCATTGGGAAGGCGGTGTCCGGAAGGTTTAGCGTGGCTTTATAGTCGGTCATTTAAGGCTCTTCATTAGCGATTGGCGCTAGGTGCGACAGGGCACGGGCGGCGGCGACATCCGCATTGATCGCCGTCTTAAGCGCCTCCAGAGAGGCGAAACGCTGCTCTTCACGCAGCTTTTGGTGGAAAACCACCGTCATACGCCGGTCATACAGATCGCCGGCAAAATCTAAAAGATGAACTTCGAGATGGGCTTTGCCATCCCCCTGAACCGTAGGTCGAACGCCGATATTGGCGACACCCGGCCAGGTCTTGCCATCGAGGTCGACGCTGACCAGGTAAACGCCTGTCAGCGGCACACGGCGACGCTTGAGTTGAATGTTGGCAGTGGGCGTACCCAGTTGGCGCGCCAGTTTCTGGCCATGCAACACGCGACCGGCAATCCGGTACGGGCGCCCGAGCAGACGTTCAGCGAGGGCAAAATCGGCAGCCGCCAGTGCGTTACGCACCTGGGTACTGCTGACGCGAATGCCATCGAGCTCGACGGTCTGCGCCGCTTCAACGGTGAAGCCCTGCATGACGCCGGCCTGTTGCAGGAAATCGAAATCGCCTACCCGGTCACAGCCGAAACGGAAATCGTCACCGACTTCAAGGTGCTGTACACCGAGGCCGTCCACCAGAATGGTATCGACGAATTCGCTGGCGCTGAGTTTGCTCAGGCGATGGTTAAACGCCAGGCACAAGACCCGGTCGACGCCTTCGCCAGCCAGCAGCTGCAGTTTGTCACGCAGGCGGGCCAGACGGGCCGGTGCGGTGTCCGGAGCGAAAAACTCTCGCGGCTGCGGCTCGAAAATCACCACGCAGCTGGGCACGCCCAACTCGAGCGCACGCTCACGCAGCCGCGCCAGGATAGCCTGGTGGCCACGGTGTACACCGTCAAAGTTGCCAATAGTGGCGACACAGCCCCGATGCTGGGGGCGCAGATTGTGGAGGCCTCGAACCAGCTGCATAACGCGCTTCTTGCTCATAAAGTGGTCGATTATAACCACACCCGGCGGCCGACGACAGGCAACACCGTATCCCAAAGTAATCGAGCCGACAGAAATGCCGGCCCGTGCCGTTTTTTCATGACAGATATCGAGGTTTTATCCTCAGCCCAACGCCTTGCGGTTGAAGTCGCGCAAACGGAAGCCCATCAACATTAACATGCCGAAATAGGCAACCACACCGGCAACCACCAAAGCTCCGAGACGCAGGAAACGCTCAAGCATCTGCCCTTCGCCCCAGGCCGGCATAAAGTGCATCCCGGCCAGCAATACGCCGGACATCACCACCACCGCAATCACCAGCTTGAAGCCGAACTTTGCCCAGCCCGGTTGCGGCTGATACATCTGCTGCTTGCGCAATTGATAGAAAAGCAGCCCGGCATTCAGACAGGCCCCGGCGCTGATGGCGAGCGCCAGGCCGGCGTGCGCCAGCGGGCCGATCAGCAACAGGTTGAACAGCTGAGTGACCACGAGAGTGAAAATTGCGATTTTTACCGGCGTGCGGATGTTTTGTTGCGCATAAAAGCCCGGCGCCAGCACTTTGATCACGATGATCCCGAGCAAACCGACGGAATAGGCGATCAACGCACGCTGGGTCATGGCGGCGTCATGGGCATCGAACTGACCGTACTGGAACAGCGAAACCGTCAGCGGTTCGGCCAGAATCGCCAATGCCAGAGCGCAAGGCAGCACCAGCACAAAGCACAGCCGCAACCCCCAATCAAGAATGCGTGAGTATTCCTGGCGATCCTTGCTGGCGTAGGTCTTGGCCAGGGTCGGCAGCAGGATTGTCCCCAGCGCCACACCCAACACACCGGACGGCAATTCCATCAAACGATCGGCGTAATACATCCAGGACACGGAACCTGCGACCAGGAACGAAGCGAAAATAGTGTTGATGATCAGCGAGATCTGGCTCACCGACACCCCGAGAATCGCCGGCAGCATTTGCTTCATTACTCGCCAGACACCGGTGTCGCGCAAATTCAGGCGCGGCAGCACCAGCATGCCGATTTTTTTCAGATGCGGCAGTTGATAGAGCAACTGCGCAAGACCACCCACCAACACCGCCCAACCCAGTGCCATTACCGGCGGATCGAAATACGGGGTCAGGAACAGCGCGAAGACAATCATGCTGACATTGAGCAGCGTCGGCACGAACGCCGGCACCGAAAAACGGTTCCAGGTATTGAGGATTGCGCCTGCCAGCGATGAAAGGGAGATCAGCAATATGTAAGGAAAGGTCACCCGCAACAGGTCAGTGGTGAGCTCGAATTTTTCCGGGGTATCGGTGAAACCCGGTGCTGTTACCCAGATGACCCATGGCGCGGCCAGTATGCCCAACGCGGTGACCAGCGCCAGCACCAGTGTCAGCAGGCCCGAAACGTAAGCAATGAATGTTCGCGTCGCCTCATCGCCCTGCTGACTTTTGTATTCGGCGAGAATCGGCACGAAGGCTTGGGAAAACGCGCCCTCGGCGAAAATCCGTCGCAACAGGTTTGGCAGCTTGAAGGCGATGAAAAAGGCGTCGGTCGCCATTCCCGCGCCGAATGCCCGTGCAATGAGGGTGTCACGAACGAACCCCAGAACCCGGGAAAGCATCGTGATAGAGCTGACGGCGGCCAACGATTTGAGCAGATTCATTGAAAGAGTTTGTGCCTGTCGATAAACAGCAGGCGAACAATGCGCCTACTTATGCGATACTCCGCGCCGCAACAGCACAGAGCCAAAGCTCGCGAGTTTACAGGTCGCACGCTGGAAAGAAATATCCAGAGGTGTAGTACCTACCACTTAGCGGAACGTCTCAACCGCCCTTGACAAGACCTCAACTCATCGGCATGATTCGCGGCCTATTTTGTTTGCTATTTCCTAAAAAGTCTTTCGAGGAGCTCGACGGTGGCCAACTCACCTTCCGCCAAAAAACGTGCAAAACAGGCTGAGAAGCGTCGCAGCCACAACGCCAGCCTGCGTTCCATGGTTCGTACCTACATCAAGAATGTAGTTAAAGCCATCGACGCAAAAGACGCTGAAAAAGCTCAAGCTGCTTACGTTCTGGCTGTGCCAGTTATCGACCGCATGGCCGATAAAGGCATCATCCACAAGAACAAGGCTGCTCGCCATAAGAGCCGCCTGAATGGCCACGTTAAGGCCCTGAACGTTGCCGCTGCTGCCTAAGCGACTCGTTCATTAAAAAACCGACCTCAGGGTCGGTTTTTTATTGCCTGCGATTTGGTGCGCATCAATCCAACGCCTTCGCGGGCAAGCCCCACCCTGCAGGAGCGAGGCCTGGCCACGAAGACAATCTTCAAATCACTGCTGAGCCCACGGCAAAATCGGAATCGCCGTCACCGCATTCTGCGGGCTACCCTCGATCAAGCGATCGCTGTACACCAGATACACCAGCGTATTGCGCTTCTTGTCGAGGAAACGCACCACCTGCATGGTTTTGAACACCAGCGACGTGCGCTCCTTGAACACCTCGTCGCCATCCTTGAGCTCACCCTTGAAACTGATCGGCCCCACCTGGCGACAAGCGATGGACGCTTCGGCACGATCTTCAGCCAAGCCAAGACCACCCTTCACACCGCCCGTCTTGGCGCGCGACAGATAGCAGGTCACACCTTCGACCTTGGGATCATCAAACGCCTCAACCACGATCCGGTCGTTCGGGCCGACGAATTTGAACACCGTCGACACTTGACCAATCTCCTCGGCCGAAGCCAACAACGGCATTGCCAACAGCAGCCCCAACAATCCTTTTGCCACGCGCATTCAGGTATTCCTTCAGACCAGAATCAGGTTATCGCGGTGAACCAGTTCCGGTTCCGCCATGTAACCCAACAGACCGACAATCGCATCAGACGACTGACCGATGATTTTTTGTGCTTCCAGCGCACTGTAGTTGGCCAGGCCACGGGCAATCTCACGACCGTCCGGCGCCACGCAAACCACCATTTCGCCGCGGCGGAAGCTGCCTTGGACCAGCTTGACCCCAACCGGCAACAAGCTTTTATTGCCTTGGGACAACGCGGTCACTGCACCGGCATCCAGCACCAGAGTGCCACGGGTTTGCAGATGCCCGGCCAGCCATTGCTTGCGCGCCGCCAGCATGCCGCGCTCCGGCGAGAGCAAGGTGCCAATGCGTTCGCCAGCCTTGAGGCGATCCAGCACACGCTCAAGACGCCCACCAACGATGATGGTATGCGCCCCGGAACGCGCCGCCAGACGCGCCGCGCGCAGCTTGGTCTGCATGCCGCCACGACCCAGCGCACCACCCGTACCACCCGCCACCGCATCAAGTGCGGGATCATCGGCGCGCGCTTCGTAGATCAGCTGTGCATCGGGATTGTTGCGCGGATCGGCGTCGAACATGCCGTCGCGATCGGTCAGGATCACCAGCAAATCAGCCTCGACCAGGTTGGCCACCAGCGCCGCCAGGGTATCGTTGTCGCCGAAACGGATTTCGTCGGTGACCACGGTGTCGTTCTCGTTGATGACAGGGATCACTTTCAGCTCAACCAGCGCACGCAAGGTACTGCGGGCGTTGAGGTAGCGCTTGCGGTCAGACAAGTCGTCGTGGGTCAGGAGAATCTGCGCCGTGTGCCGACCATGCTCGGCAAAGCTCGACTCCCAGGCCTGCACGAGCCCCATCTGGCCGATTGCCGCAGCGGCCTGGAGTTCGTGCATTGCACTGGGTCGGGAGGTCCAGCCCAGACGGCTCATACCGGCCGCCACCGCCCCGGAGGACACCAGCACCAGCTCGACGCCCGCCTCATGCAAGGCCACCATCTGCTCTACCCAGACACCCATTGCCGCGCGATCCAGGCCTTTGCCGTCCGCCGTCAGCAAAGCGCTGCCGATCTTCACGACCCAACGCTGCGCACCTGTCACCTTGCTCCGCATCATCTTCAACCTTTGCTTTGAGGACAGCGCGACCTGGCACTGCCCGTGACGTTATTCGTGGTTATTCGTGGTTATGAGTGACCATCGACGATTTCCAGATACTAAAACGCCGCTCGATTGAGCGGCGCTTAAGTTTATCGCAACGAATCAGTCACGCACGTAAATGATTTCCGGACCGTCTTCGTCATCCACATCTTCTTC
>NZ_RCNW01000123.1:0-7371 GCF_004307605.1 Pseudomonas sp. Sample_24 | reverse complement strand
CTGCGCAACCTCGGCGGGATCATCATCATCGACTTCATCGACATGGAAGATGAAGAGCATCAGCGCCAGGTGCTGCGCACGCTGGAGAAGCAGCTCGAACGGGATCACGCCAAGACCAACATCATTGGCATCACAGAGCTTGGCCTGGTGCAGATGACCCGCAAACGCACCCGGGAGAGTCTCGAACAAGTGCTTTGCGAGCCGTGCACGAGTTGCCAGGGCCGCGGCAAGTTGAAGACTCCGGAAACCGTTTGCTACGAAATTTTCCGCGAAATTCTCCGTGAGGCGCGCGCCTATCAGGCGGAAGGCTATCGTGTATTGGCGAACCAGAAAGTTGTCGACCGACTGCTCGATGAAGAGTCGGGCAACGTCGCCGAACTCGAAGGTTTCATCGGGCGCACCATCCGTTTTCAGGTGGAAACCATGTACTCCCAGGAACAATACGACGTGGTGTTGCTCTGAGTCGCTGCGTCGTGATTTTTCCACAATGGCTGGCCTCAGCTTTTTGCAAAACATTTGCCATGGGAGCCAACTGACATGGAGCGTCTGACACGCATTTTGGCCGCACTGACCCGCTGGGGTCTGGGCCTGTGCGCGTTGGTTTTGGTGTTGATGGCGTTTTACGTCAGTCTCGGCCGGGAACTGACGCCGCTGGTGGCCGAATACCGCGCCGAAGTCGAAACCAAAGCCAGCGAGGCTTTGGGCATGCCGCTGCAAATTGGCGAGCTGCGGGGCGACTGGAGTGGTTTCGCGCCCATTCTCTCGGCCCACGATGTGACGGTCGGTGTCGGCACCAATGCCTTGCATCTGGAAAAGGTGCGCGCGGTGCCGGACCTCTGGGCCAGCCTCATGGCCCGTGAAGTGCGCATCGCCCATCTGGAACTCAACGGCCTGAAGATCAGCCTCAAGGAAGGCGAGGACGGGCAGTGGGCGCTGGAGGGCTTGCCGGTCAAGGACGATCAGCCGCTGGACCCCGAGCAAATGCTCAATCGCATGCAAATGATCCAGCGCTTGTCGGTGCTCGACAGCCAGGTCACCTTGCAACCGTTTGGTGAGTCGCCGCTGACCCTGACCTACGTCGGCCTGAGCCTGAAAACCGGTGCGGTTCGCCAGCGACTGGATGCCCGCCTGACGTTGCCGGACGGGCAGCCGGTGGCCATTAACCTGCGCACCCGCATTCGCGCGAGTCAGTGGAAGGACGGCGAAGCGCAGGCTTATGTCAGCCTGCCGCAGAGCGACTGGTCAAAATGGCTGCCCGAACGACTGACCCGACAGTGGAATTTCTCCGAGATCAAGGCCGGTGGCGAGGTGTGGGTCACCTGGGGGCAAGGGACGCTGCAGAGTGCAGCGGTGCGCCTGAATGCACCGCAACTCAATGGCGCCTATGCCGAGCGTAAACCCGTCAAGATCAGTAACCTGGCGCTCAACGCCTACTTCCAGCGCAACGCCGAAGGCATGATGGTGACCCTGGATTCGCTGGCCATGAACCTTGGTGAACGTCGCTGGGAAACGCATCTGCAGCTCAAGCAAACCGCGGCCTCCGACAAGTCCGAAGAGCTCTGGCACCTGCAAGCCGACCGCCTCGACCTGACTCCGCTGACACCGTTGCTCAATGCCCTGGCGCCCTTGCCTGAAGGTCTGGCTACAGTGGTTGAACGGCTGAAGGTGACCGGAGGGTTGCGCAACGTTCTGATCGATTTGCGCCCTAACGCCACCGACGACAGCAAGTTCAGTTTCGCGGCCAACCTTGAGCAGGTTGGGTTTGATGCCTATCACGGGGCTCCGGCGGCACGAAATGTAACGGGCAGCATCAGCGGTGATCTTGGGCACGGCGAACTGCGCATGGACAGCAAGGATTTCATGCTGCACCTGGACCCGATTTTCGCCAAGCCATGGCAATACATCCAGGCCAACGCCCGCCTGACCTGGAAACTCGACAAAGAGAGTTTCACCCTGATCGCGCCGTACCTGAAGGTGCTGGGCGAGGAGGGCAAGATAGCCGGTGACTTTCTGATTCGCCTGTTTTTCGATGAAACCCGGGAAGATTACATGGATCTGCGGGTCGGCCTGGTGGACGGTGACGGTCGCTATACCGCCAAGTACCTGCCGACTGTCCTCAGCCCGGCGCTGGACGAATGGCTGCGCACGGCGATTCTCAAAGGGGCGGTGGATCAAGGCTTCTTCCAGTATCAAGGTTCGCTCAACCACGGCGCCGCCGAGACCGACCGCAGCATCAGCCTGTTTTTCAAGGTGCACGATGCCGAACTGGCGTTCCAGCCAGGTTGGCCACACGTCAGCAAGGTCACCGGTGATGTGTTCGTTGAAGACAGCGGCGTGCGCATCCTGGCCAGCAAGGGCCAGCTGCTCGACACCCGGGTCAGCGACATTTACGTCAATATTCCCCACGTACCCCAGGGGCAGAACAGTCATCTGTTTCTCGACGGTGGGTTCGCCGGCGGGTTGGGCGATGGCCTGAAAATCCTCAAGGAAGCGCCGATCGGCACTGCCGAGACCTTTGCCGGCTGGGAAGGCGAGGGTGATCTGCAAGGCAAGCTGAAGCTGGATATCCCGCTGGCCAAAGGTGAACAGCCGAAAATCCAGGTCGACTTCAAAACCGCCAAGGCTCGCCTGAAACTTCCCGAGCCCCCTCTGGAGCTGACTCAACTCAAAGGCGATTTTCGTTTTGATAGCACCAAGGGGCTAAGCGGGCAGAACATCACCGCCCGGGCTTTCGATAAACCGGTGAGCGCGCAAATTTTTGCCGATGGCCGTGAAGGCAAGCTCAATACCCGGGTCGTGGCCTCGGGGCAGGTTGAAGTGAAGAAACTCACCGAGTGGCTGAGCGTTACCCAGCCGTTGCCGGTCAGTGGCGTGATCCCGTATCAGCTGCAACTGACACTGGATGGTGCCGACAGCCAGTTGATGGTCAACTCCAGTCTCAAGGGCGTTGCCGTCGATCTGCCCGCACCTTTCGGCCTGACAGCAGAGGAGGGGCGAGACACGACATTTCGCATGACGTTGCAGGGCGCAGAGCGGCGTTACTGGGTGAACTACGGTCAGCTGGCGAATTTCACCTTTGCCGCACCGACGGGCAACTTTAACAACGGCCGTGGTGAGTTGTTCCTCGGCAACGGCGACGCGGTGTTACCCGGCGCTAAAGGATTGCGTATTCGCGGAGTGCTGTCGGAGCTGGATGTCGGCCCCTGGCAGGATCTGGTCAATAAATACGCCGGACAGGATCCGGGCGGCAGTGCCAAGCAGCTGCTCAGCAGCGCCGATTTCAAGGTCGGCAAACTTAGCGCGCTCGGCACCACGCTGGATCAGGCTTCCCTGCAATTGACGCGCAAGCCGTCCGCCTGGGCCTTGCAGCTCGACAGCCAGCAGGCCAAGGGCAGTGCCACTATTCCCGATGCGAAAGCCGCGCCGTTGGTGGTCAACTTGCAATACGTGCGTTTGCCGGCACCTGATCCGACGGTACTGGCCGACGAAAACTCCCCGGACCCACTGGCCTCAGTCGATCCGACGAAGATTCCGGCGCTGGATATCACCATCAACCAGTTGTTCCAGGGCAACGACCTGGTCGGCGGCTGGTCATTGAAGATTCGTCCGACGCCTAAAGGCATTGCGTTCAATTCGCTGGACATGGGCCTGAAGGGCATTCTGTTGCAGGGCAGTGGTGGCTGGGAAGGCGTGCCCGGTTCCAGCACAAGCTTTTTCAAGGGCCGGGCCAGCGGCAAGAACCTCGCTGATGTGCTCAAGGGCTGGGGCTTTGCGCCGAGCGTCACCAGCCAGGAATTCCATATGGACGTCGATGGGCGCTGGCCGGGATCGCCAGCATGGCTGGCGACCAAGCGCTTCTCGGGCACGCTGGACGCCTCACTCAAAGAAGGCCAGTTTGTCGAAGTCGAAGGCAGTGCCCAGGCTTTGCGTGTGTTCGGCCTGCTCAACTTCAATTCCATTGGTCGCCGCTTGCGTCTGGACTTCTCCGACCTGTTCGGCAAAGGCTTGAGCTATGACCGGGTCAAAGGCCTGCTGGAGGCAAACAACGGCGTGTACGTCACGCGTGAACCGATCCGCCTGACCGGCCCGTCGAGCACCATCGAGCTTGATGGCACTTTGAACATGGTCGCCGATCAGATCGATGCGAAACTGCTGGTGACCTTGCCGGTGACCAACAACTTGCCGATTGCCGCGCTGATCGTCGGAGCACCGGCCATCGGTGGTGCGCTGTTTCTGATCGACAAGCTGATCGGAGACCGCGTGGCTCGCTTCGCCAGTGTGAAGTACACCGTCAAGGGGCCGTGGAAAGAACCGAAAATCACCTTCGACAAGCCGTTTTGAGTTTCTTTTTTGAAAAGGCGCTCGGCAAATCTATGGAGTAGCATGGCCGCATACGTTTCCAGGAGTGCGCCATGTCTGTAGCGGTGATTCAAATGGTCAGCCAGAGCGATGTGCTGGCCAATCTGGTCCAGGCCCGACGCCTGCTCGAACAGGCTGCGAAGGCCGGGGCTGTGCTTGCCGTGCTGCCGGAAAACTTCGCTGCCATGGGGCGCCGCGACATTGCCGACATCGGCCGCGCCGAGGCCTTGGGCGAAGGCCCGATCCTGCCATGGTTGAAACAGACCGCACGTGACCTCAAGTTATGGATAGTGGCCGGCACTTTGCCGTTGCCGCCGGTGGATCAACCGACGGCCAAGGTGCATGCCTGCTCGCTGCTGGTCGATGATCAAGGCGAAACAGTGGCGCGCTACGACAAACTGCACCTGTTCGACGTCGACGTGGCCGACAATCGTGGCCGTTATCGTGAATCCGATGACTATGCTTATGGCAGTGGCGTCGTGGTGGCGGACACGCCGGTTGGCCGGGTTGGCCTGACAGTCTGTTATGACTTGCGCTTTCCGGAGCTCTACAGCGAATTGCGTGCAGCCGGCGCGGAGCTGATTACCGCGCCATCGGCGTTCACCGCGGTGACCGGCGCGGCGCATTGGGATGTGCTGATTCGCGCACGGGCCATCGAGACCCAGTGTTATGTGCTCGCAGCCGCCCAGGGCGGGACGCATCCAGGGCCGCGGGAAACGTTTGGCCATGCTGCCATCATCGACCCGTGGGGCCGGGTGCTGGCGCAACAGGATCAAGGCGAGGCCGTGCTGCTGGCCGAACGCGATAGCAGCGAACAGGCGTCCATCCGGGCGCGGATGCCGGTGTCCAGTCACCGGCGCTTTTTCTCGCAGGGCGCCCAGCGACCTGCCTCAGAACGATGAATTTTAAGGCGTAAAGCATATGAGCGAGTTGTTGTCCTCAGTCAGTGAACATCTCCTGGCGCCTGGCGGCGTAACAATCGAAAGCCTGCAAGGCGTGCTCGGCGACCTGGCCGGGCCGGGCATCGATGCCGCCGACCTGTATTTCCAGGGGCAGATTTCCGAGTCCTGGGCGCTGGAAGACGGCATCGTCAAGGAAGGCAGTTTCAACCTCGACCAAGGGGTTGGCGTGCGGGCGCAATCGGGAGAGAAAACCGGTTTTGCCTACAGCAACGCGATCACCCTGGAAGCCTTGGGTGCGGCGGCCCGTGCTGCCCGTTCGATTTCCCGGGCGGGACAGAACGGCACCGTGCAAGCGTTCACCACGCAAGATGTCGCTCAGCTGTACGGTCCGGACAATCCGCTGGAAGTGCTGACCCGCGCCGAGAAAGTCGACCTGCTCAAGCGCATCGATGCCGCGACCCGTGCCCTCGACCCGCGTATCCAGCAAGTGACCGTGAGCATGGCGGGGGTCTGGGAGCGGATTCTGGTGGCATCCACCGATGGTGGTCTGGCGGCGGATGTGCGGCCGCTGGTGCGTTTCAACGTCAGCGTGATCGTTGAGCAAAATGGTCGACGCGAGCGCGGCGGCCATGGTGGCGGTGGTCGTACCGATTACCGTTATTTCCTCGCCGAAGACCGCGCCATGGGGTATGCCCGTGAGGCACTGCGTCAGGCGCTGGTGAATCTCGAAGCCATCCCTGCGCCGGCCGGTACGCTGCCGGTGGTGCTCGGCTCCGGTTGGTCCGGCGTGCTGCTGCACGAAGCGGTCGGTCACGGCCTGGAAGGCGATTTCAACCGCAAGGGCAGCTCGGCCTACAGTGGGCGCATGGGCGAGATGGTTGCGTCCAAGCTTTGCACCATTGTCGATGATGGCACCCTCTCGGGGCGCCGCGGATCCTTGAACGTCGACGACGAGGGCACGCCGACCGAATGCACTACGCTGATCGAAAACGGCGTCCTCAAGGGCTACATGCAGGACAAGCTCAACGCGCGTCTGATGGGCGTCGCCCGAACCGGTAACGGTCGCCGCGAATCCTACGCGCACTTGCCGATGCCGCGCATGACCAACACCTACATGCTCGCCGGCGAAAGCGATCCGCAGGAAATCATCGCTTCGGTGAAGCGCGGCATCTACTGCGCGAACCTTGGCGGTGGGCAGGTGGATATCACCAGCGGCAAGTTTGTGTTTTCCACTAGCGAGGCGTACCTGATCGAGGACGGCAAGATCACTGCGCCGGTCAAAGGTGCGACCCTGATCGGCAACGGTCCGGAAGCCATGAGCAAAGTGTCGATGGTCGGCAACGATCTGGCGCTGGACAGTGGAGTGGGGACGTGCGGCAAGGATGGGCAGTCGGTGCCGGTAGGTGTCGGCCAGCCAACGCTGAAGATTGATGCGATCACCGTGGGTGGCACGGGCGCATAAGACGTGAAGCTTCGGGTGAGTCGCCTGGCGACTCACCCGGTCAGAGATTCAGCGCAGACCGCGTTGAGTCTCGTCCAGCTCACGGATGTACTTGAAGATTTTACGGCTGGAAGCAGGAGGCTTGTTTTGCGCAACCTCGTGCTGGGCCTGTCGGATCAGGGAACGTAATTGCTGGCGGTCCGCGTCCGGGTAGTCGACGACGAATTTTTCCAGCACGGCATCGTCGCCGGCGATCAGGCGATCGCGCCAACGCTCCAGGTTATGGAAACGTTCGTTGTACTGGCGAGTGGAGGCATCGAGTTGATCGAGCAGAACCAGAATGGCGTCAGTGTCCTGATCGCGCATCAGCTTGCCGATGAACTGAAGATGCCGTTTACGCGCGATGTTCGCGGTGTGCTTGGGCGCATCGGCCAGAGCCCGGCGCAAAGCGTCGGTCAATGGCAGTTTTGCCAGCAAGTCAGGCTTGAGTGTTGTAAGGCGCTCGCCGAGGTCAACCAGAGCATGCAGCTCGCGTTTAACCTGGGATTTGCTTTTTTCTCCCGTATCGAGGGAGTCGTCGTAAGAATCAACCATGGTGGCCGTCCGCAAAGAAACGCCGCCATGATAACCAGTCGGGGGCCGCTTGTCCGGCCCGGTCGCTCGATGACC
>NZ_RCNW01000207.1:0-7391 GCF_004307605.1 Pseudomonas sp. Sample_24 | reverse complement strand
GTCGGGATACCCAGCTTGATGTCGTTGCCGGCGATCTTCTGATCCTGGTTCACCACCAGACGGTTGTTCATGTCGGTGTTGAGATTGCCATTGACGGTGGCCGCGCCGCCGTCCTTGCCGGTCAGGTTCATGTCCACCGTGGCCTTGTTGTCGGCGTTGTAATGCACCTGGTCCACACGGCCGCCCATCAAACCAATACCGCCGATGCCGTTGGGGTTGAAGCCGACGCCACCGCCGCCGTAACCGCCGTCTTTATTACGGCTGTCAGTCAGGTCTTTGGCATTCACCGCACCATCCACTTGCAGGTTGCCGCCGCCCGCCACATAACCGCCCGTCAGGTTCATATCGCCTCCGACATGGATGCTGCTGTCGGCCGTGCCACTGATCCCGGACTGTTTTTCCACCTTTTGGTAATTGTCGTAATCCTGCCCGCCGACGCCGCCGACACCGCCGACAAAACTCGGCACAACAAACAACGTATGGCTGTTTACCGCCACACCGGCGGAAGCGCCACCAGCCCCCAGGGTGTGCGTGTAGTTTTGCGTGTCCTGTACGCTGGTGATGTTGAGTTCACCGCTCAGGTCGGCGTTGACCTTGCCGGAGATATTGGCGCCGACCATGTTCAGGTCGTTGGCCCTGACAATCACGTGCGAACCGCTGATGTCGGTGTTGGTGTAATGGGTGTTGTCCTGGCTCGAATCATTATGTTTGGCGCCCACGCCGACCGTACCGCTGACGGTATCGCCGGTTATCGGGTTCCAGCTGTTGGTCTCGGTAGCGTTGATGCCGCCGACATTGGATTTGCTGGTGCTGGTGGTGGTGCTTTTCGACGCGTTAAGGTTAACGTCATGGTCACCGGCGTTGAGGATGACCACCGCATCCGGGTTGGTGGTTTTCACCCCGGTCAGGGTGATGTCACCTTTGGTGGAGGTGAAACTGACGTTACCGCCGACCTGGTTGGTGTTTTCGGTTTTGGTCAGCGTCTGGTTGGACATGCTGCCGCCGCCAATGGCCTTCCCGACACTGGCCGATCCCCACGAGCCGACCGCCATACGTTCCACATCACCGAGCATTTCCAGGGTGGTCAGGCCCGGCGCAACACTCATGCCTTCGGAGGCGTCGGTCGCCAGCTTGCCGATGTCGTTGGACACGTCGATAAACACCGAGTCGGCACTGGCCGTGTGGCCGATGAACATGCCTTTGGCGCTGGATTCGTCGTCGCTCACGCTTTCGTATTTGGTGGTCTGGATGTCCCCGGCCTTGACCCGCAGCTTGGCGTTTTCAAAGCCTTTCGCGGTGTTGATGTCGGCGCCACCGAAGTCGAAGGTGTCCTCCACCGTCACCTTGCCGGTCCCCAGGTTCAACTGCGAATTGCTTTGGGTCACGCTGCTGTTGCTGTGTTCGGACGAGCTGATTTCCAATCCAGCATGGGCATTGACACCGCCCTTGGTGGAAAAACCACCTTCGGCCATCTCCCCGGCGTAACTTTTGCCGCCATGGGCGGTGCTGGTCGAGGCGCTGGCCACGTACCCGCCGGCCGAAGCGCTGGCACCTGCCGTCAAGCCGACTTGACGAGTGGTTTCATGATTATAGCTCAGGTTTTCCGAGGTTTTGGCGATCATCGAGCCGCCGACATCGATCCGCGAGTGCAGCGCGGTCATGTTGCTGCCGTTGACCAGGACGTCGTTGGAGGTGTTGATGTTCAGGGAACCGGCGACGATGTTACTGCCCACGCCGGTGGCGCTGGCACTTTCCTGCATCGTGGTGTTGCGCGAGGCAAAACCGCTGGTGGTGGTGTCTTTGTGCGAGGAAGAGACTTCCTTGACATCGTTCATGATCAGGTTGGTTGCATCCACGGCCACCCGGCCTGCGGCGACGTCGGCCCCGGTCAGTACCACATCCTTGCCCGCGGTCAGATGGACGGTGGAGGCGGTGCCGCTGCCGAGGATATCGCCGGTGCTGCGCGAGACCAACGAGCCATCCTGGTCATAGGTCATGGTGGTCGAGGCGGTGATGTCGCCGCCGGCCTTGACCTGTATATGATTGCCTTTGACCGTGGCGCCCTGGTTGTTGACGTCACCGGCGGCATCGACGATCAGCTTGCCGCCTTCGGCGCTGGCATAGATGCCGCCTTGACTGCCGCCGGTGGCCTGGTTCTGCACATCGCCGCTGCTGGTGATGGTGACGTCGTGGCCCTTGACCACCCCGTTGACGTTGGTGAAATCGGTGTTGTCGGTGGTGAGGGTGCCGCCGGCCTGGATCACCGAATCTGCTTCTTTGGTGGTGTCCATGGCCGCGAGCGTGGCCGGGCAGTAATACACCTTCGGTACCAGGACCAGCACGCCATCGACCACTTCCGGTTCGTACCAGACGATGTCCAATTCCAGGCTGTCATATTGCTCCTGGGTCAAGGGCACACCCACGGTGAGGCCCAAACGCTCAGCCTCAACCCCGGCGTTGTCCATAAGCAGCTTGCTCATGTCAGCCCCCGACACTCCGTAGGTCACGGTCATGTAGGTGCCGGAGGTGGCCTGGATGGTCTGGGTGATCATCATGTTGTCAAAATAGGCATCACCGATGACCGACACCGGGGCGTCGGCGTGGTACCCCACGCTTTCGAAAAAGTACGAGGAGCCGTAAAACTGACTCTGGTCCACGTATTCGATACGGGTTTCATACAGCGGCACGATTGGGGTCATCGTGGCGGAGCCGTTGGCCCCATTTTGTTTGCCTTGCAGGCCGGCCGCGGCAAACGCATCGGGGTCAAAAGGTGCCGGCTTTGTCGTTTGTTGGAACAACATGTCATTGTTGATCAGGTTGTCTTGGACGTAGCTCGGGTTCATCGCGTTTTCGAGCTCAGACAATGGCGCCTTGGGATCAAAGGCACTTTTGTAGGCATAACTGCTGTCGAAATCACCGGCAATGGCCGTGGTGTCGTTTTTGCCGATGCTGACGTCGACGGTTTTTTGCTGGACGACCCCGCCGCCGTTTTCAAAGGAACCGCCGGTGTGCACAAAGTTGCCACCGGTGGCGATTTCCGACCGGGTGGCGGCGTAATAGGACTTAACCGGGTCCGGGCTCTGCCCGCTGGCATAGGCATTCCAGCGTGTGGACAGGGTCTCATAGTTCTGGGTTCGCCAATCGGCCCCCAAAGTGGCGGCCATGATCTGGTTGAACTTCGGATCGTTGATGTTTTTCAACGCGGCGGCGGTGTTGCCGTCATAGTAGTAATACGCGCCCCAGATCTTATGCTTGTCATCGTGGCCAAAAGTCTGGTCCAAAAAGTCCCACATGCTCGAGTAAACCTGGGTCGTGGGATTTTTCTTCGCCAGCTTGTCCTTCACGGTGATGGTGACGGTGCTCGGGGTTTTGAGGTAGGTCGACAACGCCAGGTCATCGTGCGAGGTCATGTTTTTCAGGTTGCCGTCGATCGCCATGTTGCCGGTGGCGACCATCAGGCCATCCTGGTTGGTCACATTGGAACCGGTGCCCTTGTGCTCGCCCTGGTTGATCGCGACATTGCCGCCACTTTCCATGACCGCCTGCTTGGTGGTGCGGTTGGAGCTGTAACTAGGCAGTTCCATCGAGATCCACATCTCGTCATAACGTGCATCGTGGTTCCACTTGTAGTAGCCGTCGGCACTGGTCGATGGGCCCTGCACCAAGCCACCGGTGCTGATGCCCTGGTTGGTGATGTTGCTGGCTTCCAGGGTCAAATCGCCGCCGGCACTGATGCGCCCGGCATAGTTGAGGATGTCATGGGCGGTCAGCGAGATGGCGTCGCCGGCCATGATCAGGGCATCTTCCAGGTTGTTGATCGCCGTCCCGGCCTTGAGCATGATGTCATCGGCGGCCCAGATCAGCGCATGGGTGTTATTGACGATCGACTCGCTGGCATCGACAAACAGGCTTTTGCCGGTCACGATGGCGTCATTGTTTTGCACCTTACCACTGGCATTGATCTGAATGCTGCCAGGGTTGTTCAGCGCGTCGTTGACCGTGACGTCGTGCGCGTTGAGGGTCAACAACTGAGCGGCGACCGGGGCTTTCTGCGTGGTGCTCAAGGTCAGGTCGCCACCATGTTTGATGGTCAGGGTGGCGGTGTCCTGGGAGGCAATATTGCCGGTGTTGGCGTAGGTGTCGGTGGCGATGTGGATGTCTTTGCTGGCGAGGATTTCACTGTCCGAGGCCGCAAAGTTCTTGCTGTCGATCGTGACGCTGTTGGACGCCTTGATGGAGCCACCGTTGGTGTTTTTGAAGTTGTTGCTGGCCGTCAGGGTGATGTCGTCGCCACGCAGTTTGCCGGCGTTCTGGTTGGTGATGTCTTGCGCCTGGATATCCAGGGCGGAGGCGGACATCACTGCACCGTCGGTATTGGTCACCGAGCCGTTCAGCGCCTTGATTTGCGCGCTGCTCTGACCCACGATGGCGGCATCCTGGGCATTGAGCACATTCTGGCTGGCGTTGATGGCCACGTGGTCGGCACTAATCGCCGCGGCCTCGGTATTGGTCACGTTGCTGGCGGTGATGTCGACGTTGTCGTCACTGTTGATCTGCGCCCCGCTGGCATTGGTCACATCACCGTCGGTGGAGATCTTGACCCCATTGGCCCCATAGATGACCGCATCGCTATCGTTGGTCAGCGACCCTAAGCTGTTGAGCGAGGCCACGGTCTCGGCATACACCTGGCTGCCGTCACTGTTGTGCAGGTTGCCCAGGCTGTTGATGGCAATCGAGTCGCCATAGACCATGGACGAGGGGCCGGAAAAGTCCACGTCGCCGGCACTGTTGATGATCAAGTCACTGGCCACGATCATGGCATCGTTGTTGATCACCTGCGCGGCATCGATCGCCACGTCGCCGCCGATGATCTGCGAACCGTTGGTGTTCGAGACGGTGCCGCCAGCGTGGAGGTTGACCTGGGAGCCGGCGGTAATCACCGAGGCGTCGTTGATCAGGTCCCCAGCGACGTCAATGTCCACCAGTTCCGAGGCGCCAATGGTCGCGCCGCGTTCATTGGTCAGCGCATCGCCCTTGAGGGTGATGGTCTGGCCAGCAATGGCCACGCCCGCGCCGTTGGTCAACTGGCCATCGGTGAGCAGGTCGACACGGTTTGCGCCGTAGATGATACCGCCGTTGCTCAACGACTCTTGCGCCTCGATATGCGCCGTGTTCTCAGCACGCACCAGGGTCTGGTCGGTCGAGCTGTAGGTTTTCTGAGCGGCGATCGTGATGTCATGAGCCGCGCTCATTGAGCTGCCGACATTGGCGATGACGTCGGTCGCCGTGATGTTCAGGTCCTTGCCCACAACAATTTTGCCCGCGCTCTCCAGGGTGCCGGTGATTTGCATCGTGGCACTGCCACCCGCGCTGGTGATCGAGGCGCCGCCCAATGACAACTCGTTGAGCACCATCAGCAAATCAGCGCCGCTGTACAGCTCGCCATCGGAGCTCAGGTGCACCGCGCTGCCTGGCGCCTGCTGCACCTGCAGACTTTTCCCGCCGCTGATCGAACCGTGCACACCGTTGCTGCTGTCACTGTTCAACGTCAGGTTCATGTTGCCGGCCGCGCCCAGACCGGCATCGTTGGTCAGGCTCCCGGCCTGGACATTGGCATCGCCGCCGGCCAGAAAGCCCACGCACAGGGTTTGGTTAATCCCGGTGCACAGGTTTTCCAGCACATCGGCGACCAAATTCAGGTCGCCCTTGGTGGTGACGATACCCTTGTTCACCAGGTGTTGAGCCGCAATGTTAATGCCGCTTTTGCTGGTGTCCTGAATCACCCCACCATCGTTGAGGAAGTTGTCGGCTTCAATCGACACGCCGTTGGCCGAGAGAATCATCGCCGTGGCGGACAGGGTAAAGTCGGTGCTGTAGTCCGTGCCATTGACCTTGACCATCAGCTTGCCGTTATGCAACACCAGCGGCTGATTCGGTCCGTAAGGAATGTGCGCCGAGTTCACGGCCACCAAGGTGCCGCTCAAGGTAAAGTTACCAACCTTGATCGTGATCGCGCTCACCGGGCCGGCCCCTTCGGCTTGGGTGGCAATCAGGTTTGCGCTCTGAACCAACAGGTCACTGGCGGTAATCTGCAGGGTCTCGCCTTTGATGTCGTTGCTGACCGTGATGCCGTGACCGGCGTGCAGGGTCACCGCTTTTTGCGCGTCGATGCCCTGGCCTGCGGTGCCATTGCCGATGGCAATCGAACCGGTGGTATCGATGCCGACTTTGCCGCCAGCCACCAACGTGGCCAGGCCGACATCCCCATTGGCCGAAATGGCAATGTCGGCACTGGACTTGATCAGTCCCTGGTGACGCACGCCGGCACCACTTTCAGTACTGGTCAGGGAAATATTGTGGCCATACATGGCCCCCGCCAGGCTGCCGTCAATGGCAAATTCCGGGGTGTTGGCACCGGAGGTGCTGTTGACCGTGGCGGTGCGTGTCGCCGCGTTATAGGTGTTAAGACCGGCGACCAGGTTGATGTCCGTTTTTTGATCTTGGGAGCCCGCCGCGCCTTGCAATTCGATGCTGCGCGCCACCACGTCAAAATAGGTCAGGCCGCTGGTGTCGACCCCGCCGGCTTCGATTTTGACCTTGCCGCCGTCGACCAGAAATTGCAGGCCATCGGGCGAGTCCACGGCCTTACCGGTGGTGGTGGTCAGGCTGTTGGCATTGATCGTCGACACACCGTTGAGGCTGATGCCGTTCTGGTTGGAAATAATCAGGTCCGCGGTGCCGCCGAACACTTCCAGGGCGCCGGCCAGGCTGCTGGGGTTGGTGCCGGTGACATCGACCAGGATAGCGTTGGCCTGGTGATTCAAGTTGGGGTTGTGCATGGTGTACCCGCCAATCTGCGAGACGCCATCGGTGGTGCTGTTGTTGAAGATGACGCCGGGTTGCACCACATCAAAACTTTGGAATTTGTTGTGGGACAAGCCTTTGGCGTTCGGGTCAACGATGTTGACCACCGGCACGCCGTTGGCCGAGGACGACATGCCCGGGGTGTTGGCCCCGCCATTGGGGTCGACCACCATGTCGGCGTAGACGGCCGCGGGCAGCAGCGCGGCGGTGACCAGGATGCGCCGCAGCATGGCGCCCTTGAGGCCGCCGCGGCGGGCGTCGGGTCGGATCACCGACAGCACGCTGGCGAACAAGGTTTGCAACTGAAAGCCTGGCGCGTTCGGCGCGGCGCGGCCCTGGGTTTGTCCGGCCTGGCGGCCTTTACCGGTGGTGGTGGTGATTTCGGCCACCGGGATCAGGAAGCCCAAGGACTTGCTGAAAATCAGACGAAAACAATGACGGTTCATGGTGTCACCTACAAACTGAAGCGGTTACTCGCATTAATAGAAAATACTGACGTTTACATACGTGATGTAAGGCGACGTATT
>NZ_RCNW01000369.1:0-7714 GCF_004307605.1 Pseudomonas sp. Sample_24 | reverse complement strand
TGGATTGAGGGGTCGTCAACCCCCTGATATAAATTTATTTAAATCAATGACTTCGCCCTGCTTTGCGGCACCAATCCGGATTTTCCGCCGCCCGGTGTTTGGCGCCTATATTCTGACACTCGCCAAGGCGTTATAGTCGGCGTCGTCAGTGATGGCAATCCGCCCTATCGATGCCAGCATTCATATAAGAAGACTGCGGCCGATACAGAATGAGCCACATCGACCCAACTCGTCGAGCGGCCCTAGGCGCCTATATGCCAAGCCACTACACTCGCACGCGAACCCTAAAAAGAGGTCTTACCGGTGACACCACTCATGATCACCCTGCTCGTCGTAGCCGGGATCGCATTATTGATCGCCATTGGCTACATCAACCATGTGGTGGAAAACAACAAGCTGGAAAGGGCCCGTACCAAGGTTGAGCTCAATGATCGCCTGCGTCGTTGCGGCGAAATCACCGAGACCTTCCCCGGCCAATTGATGACACCGGCACTCAAGCTGCTGCTGACCCGCCTGGAGCTGAACGTCTGCCAACGTCTGCTGAATCTGGAAAAGACCAGTTCCAACCTCAAGGCAAGGATTGGCGAGCTGGAAACCCTGGTCGCCCAGGGCGAATCGATTCCGGTCAACAACCCGCCGGCGCCGATCCAGACCGAGGCCAAGGCCAAGGACGTACGCTTCCTGCTCGAAGCCTTGCACGGCCAGATTACCCGCGCCGCACAGGACGGTTTCCTGCCGCCTAACGAAGCCAAGCGCTGGATCCGCGAGGTCCGCCATATTCTGGTGCTGCTGCACATCGAGTTCTTCAACAACCTCGGCCAGCACTCGCTGCAACAGAATCAGCCCGGTCAGGCGCGCCTGGCGTTCGAACGTGGCGTGCAGTACCTGCGAAAACAGCAGGAACCGCAGATCTACGCCGAGCAACTGGAATACCTGGAAAAACTCCTGGCCCGTGCCAATGCGCAAGTCATGGACCGCATTGCCCCGGTAGAAGGCGAAGTCAACCAACTGACCGAGGGCCTCAAAGACGTCGAGGCAGATGCGGACTGGAAAAAGAAAGTGATCTACGACTGATCACTCGTTAAAAAAAACAAGCCACCGGGAAGGTGGCTTTTTTTTGGGCTGGATATGAGGTGGGCGTACCGCTGCGGGTAACAGGTCGGCTGGCAGGTCGCTATCGCTGCGATGCGACGACCCGACAAGCCAGCTCCCACAGCGATTGAGGGCGACCAGAAATCAAAGCCTGAAATGCCCCACCATCCCTTTCAACTCAGTCCCCAACTGCGCCAGTTCGATACTGGATGCCGCATTCCCCTGCATCGCCAGCGAAGACTGATCGGCACTGGCACGAATACTCGTGACACTGCGATTGATCTCCTCAGCCACTGAGCTTTGCTCCTCGGCAGCCGCCGCAATCTGCTGGTTCATCTGCTGAATCAAAGAAACTGCCGCGGCAATGCTCCCCAGCGCGCTCTCAGTTTGCAGCGCATCGCTGACCGCCAGCTTCACCAATTCGCCGCTGCTCTGAATCTGCTGCACCGACGTCTGCGCCGCCGCCCGCAAGGCGCTGACCAGCCGCTCGATTTCCTCGGTGGATTGCTGGGTCCGCTTGGCCAGGGCGCGGACTTCGTCGGCCACCACCGCAAAGCCTCTGCCCTGCTCACCGGCACGGGCGGCTTCAATGGCGGCATTGAGCGCCAGCAGGTTGGTCTGTTCAGCCACACTTTTGATAACACTGAGTACCGTGCCGATATTCTGGATTTCCGCACTCAGGCTTTCGATGCTTGAACTGGCTGAATTGGCCGAATCGGCCAGTTGCTCAATCCGCACCATGCTTTGGCGCACCACTTGCTGGCCGCTCTCAACCTTGCCATCCGCCGTTTGCGCAGCCTGTGCCGCCTCCTCTGCGTTACGCGCGACATCGTGAACGGTGGCGGTCATCTGGTTCATCGCCGTGGCGACTTGTTCGGTTTCTTCCTTCTGACTGCTGACTTCAAGATTGGTCTGCTCAGTGACTGCCGACAGCGATTGCGCCGACGATGCCAACTGTTCGATGCCTGCCTGCAAACCGCTGACGATCTGGCTAAGACCCGCGCCCATCTGCTGCATCGCGTGCATCAGTTGGCCAATCTCGTCGCGTCGGGTGACTTCGACAGTCCCGCTCAGATCCCCCGAGGCAATCTGCTGCGCCACACGGATAACGCTGCGCAGCGGCTCCACGATCAACCGGGTAATCGCCCAGGCGGCGATCAACCCGACCAGCAGCGCCAGAGCCGAAGAACCGATGATCAGCAGCGAATTCTTTTTCAGTTCCGTTTGCATCGATTGGTCTTCGGCGATGTACGCCTGGTCCACCCGTTCCACCACTTGGCCGGCACGCTCATGCAGTTGCTGATAAACGTTTTTTTCCTGCTCCAGTAAACCGGTGTACTCGGCGAGCTTGTCGTTGAAACTGGCGATATGGCCGGTCACTTCATTGAGAACCGTCTGATATCCCTCATCCTTGACCGTGGTTTTCAATTGCTCGGCCTGGGTCAGTGCTTGACTGGCCTGTTCGATCTTGCCCTGTCCTGCACTGTCGTCGCCCTTTCGGCTCTGGTCCAGGCGTACGCGCGCTTCATTCATGGCCTGGAGCATCAGGCGTGAAACCTGACTGACCTGATTGGCCTGCTCGATAAACTGCGCGCCGTCCTTGCCTTCGGAATCCTTGAGGGTATAGGCGCCGTCATCGGCAAGCCCCGACTGCAACACATCGAGATTATTGGCAACGCTGGACACCGACCAACTGGCCATTTCCAATGCCAGGTCCTTGGCCTGGCTAAGCGAGACAAACTCGTCAAATGCCTTGCGATAAGCCGCCAGGGACTGCTCGACGTCAGTCATCACCGGGACGTTCGCTGCCGACTCAGCCTTGAGCTGATTCGCCAGCGCGATCAGGCCGTCCACGCCTTCACGCAGGGCGTCGGCTGTTTTCGGGTTGCCGTGCAAGGCGTATTCCTGCTCCAGCAGCCGCACTTTGAGCAGACCACTGTTGAGTGATGACATCTGCTTGAGCCCATCGAAGCGCTGGCTGATGGAGTGCAAGGACCACACGCCAATGGCCGCCACCAAGGCAGTCAACAGCAGCACAAGCACAAACCCGCCACCCAGTTTCTTTGCCATACCGAGGTTGGCAAAACGTCCTTGCACGGCCGAAATCATTGCACGTAGTCCCCTGCCATAGTCTATGGATGCAGATTCGCAACGGGCCTGTGTCAACACAAGTCTCTGGCGCCTGAATAATGGCAAAAAGCTACGCCAACGTCGTTTTCAGAACGCTAGAGGTCGATTCACAGCGGTGGCCTGAAAGAATGCCCTGGCTCGCGGATCGCAGGCACAAGCCACATTGATGCGCTGCCAATCACTGGCTTCCCCCGTGGGACTGAATGCCGTCGCGCACGACAACACAACCCCGTGGCGTTGCGCCGCGGCTCGCACCCGGGCGCAGTCCATCGATCGTGAGCGCGCCCAGATGAACAAGCCGGCAGCGGGCTTGCCAAACACCTCCCACTCGGCGTCTTCAAGCAACTGCAAGGCAGCCTGTCGATCGGTGTTCAAGCGCTGTCTTTGGCGCTTCACCAACTTGCGATACGCGCCGCTGGCCAGCAGGCAGGCCAGCACCGATTCACAAAATCGGGAAGCACCCATGCTGCTGATCATCTTGACTTCGGCCAGTCGTGCAATCACTTCGGCACTGGCCACCACGAAGCCGACACGCAAAGAACTGCTGAGGGTTTTAGAGTAGCTGCCGACATAAATCACACTGTCATCCATGGCGGCGAGACGCATGCCGGTACCGCTGTGAAGATCGGCGAAGACATCATCTTCGATCAGCATCACCTCCTGTTTTTTTGTCAGCTGCAGTACTCGTTGCGCCACCACAGGGACCAGGCTGCCGCCCGTAGGGTTGTGATGGAAGCTGTTGATGAACATTCCCTGCGGGCGGTGCTCGAGCAGTAGTTGTTCGAGAACGGCGACGTCTGGCCCATGCGGCGTTCGCGGTACCTCGAGCATGCGGATACCGTGCAGCCTGAGCAGATCGAACAACATCGGGTAGCCCGGACTCTCGACCACCACGCAATCCCCCGGCTTGAACAGCGTCCGCACGATCAGATCCAAACCCTGGCTGGCGCCTGCGGTGGTTACGATTCGATTGTCTTCAACATCGATGCCCAGCGGTTTCAGGCACTTGAGGATTTGTTCGCGCAGGGCGGGCAACCCCAAGGGTGAACTGTAGTTGAACAGGCCGGCCATATCGGTGCGGCTGACCTGGCGGATCGCATAACTCAAATCATCCGTCTCGCGCCAACTTTCGGGCAGCCCGCCGTAGCCCAGTTGCAGTTCAGACGAAGTTCCAGGTTTTACTACTGCGCCTTCAAACCACAAGTCATCCTGTCGACCCTGGGCTGCGGGGGCTGGGGCTGCCACAACGAAACCGGCGCCCTGGCGAGACTCCAGCACGCCTTGCACCACCAGACGTTCGCATGCCTCGACGACGCAGGATTGGCTGAGCAGGTTGATTCGCGCGATGCGTCGGACTGGCGGCAAGCGCGCGCCAGGCGCCAACTCATTGCAATGCAGCCAGCAGACCAGTGCGTCGACGATTTGCTGTACGACCGGCACCAATGCCTGTCGATCGATTCTCAATTCCATGAGCAAAAAAACTCCTGTGGATTCTGCCGAAAGCAGTTAATCACAGGAGCTCGTTGCAGGATGTGCGACAACGCCGCCAAAACCCCGGGTTTTAATCATTTGAAACACACTGCCCGGCGTATTCACCAAACGGAAAAAAATCTGTGGAAGTGAGTCTGCTCACTCCCGCAGATTGCGTTTTCAGAACGCCGTGACACCGCCATCCACCGCCAATGAATGCCCCGTGGTGAACGCAGCGCCATCGCTGCACAGGTACAGCACTGCGCTGGCGATTTCCTCAACCTTGCCGATGCGACCTACCGGGTGCATGGCGTTGGCAAACTCGCCTTTCTTCGGGTCGGCTTCGTAAGCGCGGCGGAACATGTCGGTATCGATCACCGCCGGGCATACCGCATTGACGCGGATCTTTTTCTTGGCGTATTCGATGGCGGCGGATTTGGTAAGACCGATCACCGCGTGCTTGGAGGCCGCGTAGATACTCATCTTCGGCGCGGCGCCGAGGCCAGCCACCGAAGCGGTGTTGACGATTGCGCCGCCGCCCTGTGCCAGCAACAACGGCAACTGATACTTCATGCACAGCCAAACGCCTTTGACATTGACGCCCATGATCGCGTCGAACTCCTCGACAGTACCTTCGGCCAATTTGCCTTTTTCGATCTCGATGCCGGCGTTGTTGAAGGCATAGTCGAGACGACCGTAGGTATTGATGACTTCATCCATCAGATTTTTTACTTCGCTTTCAAGGGTGACGTTGCAGCGCACGAAGCTCGCTTCACCGCCTGCCGTGCGAATCAGTGCCACCGTTCCTTCGCCGCCCGCCGTGTCCATGTCGGCGACAACCACCTTCAAGCCCTCGGCGGCGAACGCCTGGGCGGTGGCACGGCCGATACCATTGGCGGCGCCCGTCACTACGGCTACCTGACCGGAAAACGTCATGCTCATTGTTATGTCCTCGAAGAGAGTTGGCAGGGGATCGCGTTTTTCCAGTCTAGCCACAGCGGCCCCGGGCAAGGCAGCACTATCAGGTGGCCGGTTGCCTGCCCATGAGTTGCAGTGATGGAACTGCCGTACCAACTATCACTGCACTGGATAAACCTGCATTCGCCGCATCAGCCAAACTTGCGGCATCGCCCACGAAGGTCTATCAACAAGGCTTCATTCATCTTGAGTGCCTGTCATGACATCCCAGACCAATCGCCAGTTCCTGCTCGCCAAGCGCCCGGTGGGCGCAGCAACCCGCGAGACATTCACTTATCAGCAAGTACCGGTCGGCGAACCGGCGGTAGGTCAGATCCTGGTCAAGAACGAATACCTGTCCCTGGATCCGGCCATGCGTGGCTGGATGAACGAGGGCAAGTCCTACATTCCGCCGGTGGGGCTCGGCGAGGTGATGCGCGCCTTGGGCGTCGGCAAGGTGGTTGCCTCGAACAATCCGCAGTTCGCCGTCGGCGACTATGTCAACGGCGCGCTGGGCGTGCAGGACTATTTCCTCGGTGAGCCGCGGGGTTTCTACAAGGTCGATCCGCAACTCGCGCCGCTGCCGCGTTACTTGTCGGCGCTGGGCATGACCGGCATGACGGCTTATTTCGCGTTGCTGGATGTCGGTGCCCCGAAGGCCGGTGAAACCGTAGTGCTTTCGGGCGCGGCCGGAGCGGTGGGCAGCATTGCCGGGCAAATTGCCAAGATCAAGGGATGCCGTGTGGTCGGCATCGCCGGCGGCGCCGACAAGTGCAAATTTCTGATCGAGGAATTGGGCTTCGACGGCGCCATCGACTACAAGAGCGAAGATGTCGTCGCCGGCCTCAAGCGCGAGTGCCCGAAAGGCGTCGATGTGTATTTCGATAACGTCGGCGGCGATATCCTCGACGCAGTACTCAGTCGCCTGAACATGAAAGCACGCGTGGTGATCTGCGGCGCCATCAGCCAGTACAACAACAAGGAGGCGGTCAAGGGCCCGGCCAACTATCTATCGTTGCTGGTGAACCGCGCGCGCATGGAAGGCTTCGTGGTGATGGATTACGCCGCACAATTCGCCACGGCCGCGCAAGAAATGGCCGGTTGGATGGCCAAGGGGCAACTCAAGAGCAAGGAAGACATTGCCGAGGGACTGGAGACGTTCCCCGAGACGCTGATGAAATTGTTCAGCGGGGAGAATTTCGGCAAGTTGGTTCTGAAGGTTTGACGCTGTAACCGACTCAAAAAAAACCCTGTGGGAGCGGGCTTGCCCGCGATGAGGGTGTGTCAGTCGAAATCAATGTTGACTGACACACCGCTATCGCGAGCAGGCTCACTCCTACAGGTTTTAGCGGTGTTTAGGCCAATTCAGCAACCACGGCTGCCAACGCCTTGGCCGGATCGGCTGCCTGGCTGATCGGACGGCCGATCACCAGATAGTCGGAGCCGGCGTCCAGCGCCTGACGCGGGGTCAGGATGCGGCGCTGGTCGTCCTGGGCGCTGCCCGCCGGACGAATCCCCGGGGTCACCAGTTGCAGCGACGGGTGCGCCGACTTCAGGGCCTGGGCTTCCAGGGCCGAACACACCAGACCGTCCATCCCGGCTTTTTCCGCCAGTGCGGCCAGGCGCAGCACCTGCTCTTGCGGTTCGATGTCCAGACCGATGCCCGCCAGGTCCTCGCGCTCCATGCTGGTCAACACGGTCACACCGATCAGCAGAGGCTGCGGGCCGCTGCGCTTGTCCAGGACTTCACGGCAGGCCGCCATCATGCGCAGGCCACCGGAGCAATGTACGTTGACCATCCACACGCCCATTTCCGCTGCCGCTTTCACAGCCATGGCTGTGGTGTTGGGAATGTCGTGGAACTTGAGGTCCAGGAACACTTCGAAACCCTTGTCACGCAGGGTGCCGACGATTTCCGAGGCGCAGCTGGTGAAGAGTTCTTTACCGACTTTGACCCGGCACAGTTTCGGGTCCAACTGATCGGCCAGCTTCAGTGCGGCGTCACGGGTAGGGAAATCCAGGGCGACGATGATAGGAGTCTGGCAGGCGGACATGAGTGGGCTCT